>JAFGVT010000131.1 GCA_016937825.1 Fidelibacterota bacterium
GTGCTAATGATATTTCCGCTGCAAAAACAATTGCTGACAGTCGAAGATTCAATATTACCCGCCAAACCTCCAATTTCACCATCTCCGCAAAAATCCAGGTTAGTGACGTTCAGGTTTTTCAGTGCAGCATCGCTGACAGCGCCGAAAACACCGATGAAATCACTTGTACGTTCGATATATAGGTTATTGATCGTAAATCCTTTACCATCGTAATTTCCTGTAAATTCGTCGTAATGTTCCCCGATCGGCAGAAAGCCCCGGGGGATTGCGGCAGTCCGGATGGCGTCAATATCGGCGGTCTGTATGTAATGCTTGTCCCAGTGATCCGGATTTTCTGCGATCCAGCAGAGTTCTTCCAGGTCGCCGATCTGGAAAGGATCCTGCGCCGATCCGCTGCCCGCAGGAGCTTTTGCCTGCGGCGGATCGTTGAGATGTTTCAAGTATGGATATCCTTCATTGCCTATTCCGTCCATATCCCAGGAATGGACAAAGTTCCATCCCGCATCCGTATAGGTGGACGGTGTTTTCATTTCCGCCGTACTGAGGCCAAGGCCTCCCGCCGAGCTGTCCAGACCGGAAGTCTCGGTATCCCAGAAGCATCCCCAAAGGGTGCAATTTGAATATCCGTCATATCCGATCAACCCCCCGGGTTGCACGTTGCCGCTGACACTTCCCCTGGCGTAACTGTTCCGGATCACGGAAGCATTGCAGCTGCCGATCAGACCTCCCGCATACTTTTCTCCGCTGACGGATGCGCTGCTGAAAGAATTACTGATTAAACCATCATGACAGGAACCGATAAGTCCTCCAAAGTATCGGTTATACCGTATAGAGGTACCGAATTGACGAAAATATATCGTGCCGCCGCTGCTGCAATGAGAGATTATTGCGTATGAAGATTTTCCTGCAATACCTCCGACATTCTCTTCTCCGCCGACATTTCCCGAAAAACTGCTGTTGCAGACGATGGTTTCACCAAATGCTGAATTTATTTCGCCGATCAGTCCGCCGACATCACTTAGTCCTTTTACGGATCCTGAAGCATGGCAGTTGCTGATCGTGCATCTGCTGTCACAGTAAGCGATCAGTGCACCAACATCATAACTGCCCCGGATGTCTGCGTTCGTAAGCGTCACGTTACGAATGACGGCACTCTCCACCTTCCCGAAGAAACCCGAATATCCCCCGGTCGTATTATTAAAATAAAGGTCACGGATCACAAAACCGTTTCCGTTAAAAGATCCGGTAAATTTATTGTTATAGTCTTTTCCGATAGGTGTCCATCCATAGGTACCGGTCGGCGACGCATCGATATCGCAGGTTTGGGAGTAATGGTAACTTAAACGCCCCTCGGCGATCCAGTACAGATTGCCCAGCGATGAGATCTCATAGGGATTGCCGGCGCTGCCGTCGCCCGCCGAAGGGGCAATGGCTGTCTGAGCATGAAGAAAAGACGAGGAAAACAGTAAAATAACTGAGAGCGTCAGCCCCGCTATTTTCATATTATACCTCCTGGAAATGAACGTTTTGATAAATATCCCGGACTCGGAATGCATTTTTTATATCCTGGGCTTCGATAAAGTAAAACGCTTGAATGATCCGTTTACCGCTGATGGAAACATCGTTAATTTATTCATGACAATTTAACAAGATCTTTAAGTAAAAAAAAAGAAATATTGCTTAGGGACGGTGTTTGGGAACTACGGGGATCCGGATTGTGAATTCGAGGGAAAATTAAAACAGCACGATCTTACCCGTGCTGTGTGAAACTATGTGAAGTCTTCCGATAATTATAAGTTGAGGGTTTTCCCTTCCTCGTCCAGTACGCTCCGCAGGGCGCCGTCATGAACGGCCAGCCGTTTGCGTGCGCTCTCGGCGTTGATGCCCAGCAGGACCATGACGAGGGAGGTTTTGACGCTCCCGCCGGCCTGGATAAGGGTTTTCATGGCGCGGTCGTAATCGATGCCGGTGCAATGCCGGATGATGCGCGCACCGCGATCCCAGAGTTTTTTATTCGTCGTCATCAGGTCAACCATGAGGTTGCCGTAAGTTTTGTTCAGCTTGATCATGGCGGTCGTGGTGATCATGTTCAGGATCAGCTTGGTCGCCGTGCCGGCCTTCATCCGGGTGGAGCCGGTCACGATCTCGGGGCCGACCACGGCCTTGATCAGGATGTCGATATCTTCCGTTTTCTCGAATTCATTGCAGACGAGGAGTCCGGTCGTCGCGCCGATCTCTTTGGCCCGTTTCAGGGCGGCATGGACATAGGCGGCCATCCCGCTGGTCGTGATGCCCAGCAGGCAGTCCTTTTCGGTGATCCCGCGTTCGTCCACGACCTTGTAGCCGGCGTCGAAATCGTCCTCGGCGCCTTCAACGGCCGTGACCAGCGCGGACAATCCGCCGCACATGATGCCCTGAACAAGATCGTAAGGGGCGGAGTAGGTCGGGGGGATCTCGGAAGCATCCAGCACGCCCAGGCGGCCGCTGGTGCCGGCGCCGACGTAAAACAGATGTCCGCCGCGTTTCATGGAAGCCACAACGGCGTCAACGAATTTCCCGACCTGCGGAATGGTCTTTTCTACAACCGCCGGGACCGTTTTGTCTTCATTGTTCATGGTAACGAGGATCTCGGCCGTGCTCATCTGGTCGATGTACTTGCTTGCCTGGTTCTGTTGTTCGGTTGCCTTGTCGCTGATCTGAGCCATGTTTTCCCTTTTTTTATCCACAAAAATCGCTTATTATTTTACTATAAATACTGCATGTTTCCAAATGAATAAAATGAAACAAAAACATCACCTTATCTTCCTTTTGATCTTATGCCTTGCCGGCTCGCGGGCGGTCGCGGACCTGCCGGCCCGCTTCGATCTTAGGCATGCCGGTGAAAATAATTATGTGACCACCGTCAAATCCCAACAGGGCGGGACCTGCTGGGCGCACGGCACCCTGGCCGCCATGGAAAGCAATTTGCTGCGCACGGGTACCTGGATCCGGGAGCCGGAGTTAAGCGAACCCAACCTCGCCGAATACCATCTCGACTGGTGGAACGGGTTCAATTTGTTTTATAACGAGGATCTCGGCTATCTTCCGGGAGAAGGTCTTGCCGTCCATATGGGCGGAGACTACCGTGTCGCCGCCGCCTATCTGTCCCGGGGGGACGGGGCGGTCCGGGACGAGGACGGGCAGTCATATAAAGATCCGCCGGCCCGCCGCGACAGTTCGTACCAATATTTCTATCCCCGCGATATCGAGTGGTACAGGCTTAAACGGGATCTGTCCAATATCGCGTTCATCAAGAACCAGCTGATGACCCATGGAGCATTGGCGACCTGCATGTATGCGAACAATCTGTTCCTGGACGATTCCACGAACGGGAGCTTCTATCAGCCGCCCTCGGATCCCAACGAACCGAACCATTCCATTGCCATCGTCGGATGGGACGATACCCTCCGGACTGCGGCGCCGTCTCCCGGGGCCTGGCTGTGCAAGAACAGCTGGGGTGCTTCCTGGGGAAGCGCGTGGGGCGGGAACGGCTACTTCTGGATCTCCTATTACGACAAGCATGCCGGAAGAAATCCCGAAATGGGATGTGTGTCCTTTCAGCATGTTGAGCCGATGCGCTATGACGGCATCTATTATCATGACTATCACGGCTGGCGCGACACCCTTGATGTTCGTGAAGCCGTGAATATTTTTGTCGCGGAAGCACGGGACACCCTGGTCGCGGTCAGTTTTTATACCGCGGCGGATTCGGTGAACTATAGCGTGAAAGTCTTTCGCACGCGAACGGCGCTCGGGAACGATTCTCCGGTCCTCACCCAAGGCGGGATGATCGCATGTGCGGGGTTCCATACGCTGGACCTGGAGATCAGACCGGTGCTGA
Source organism: Fidelibacterota bacterium (assembly GCA_016937825.1). Lineage (GTDB taxonomy): Bacteria > Fidelibacterota > Fidelibacteria > Fidelibacterales > Fidelibacteraceae > M50B103. The sequence continues at coordinate 3,881 of JAFGVT010000131.1, forward strand.
TGTCGGGAGATTCATTTTTTGTCTGTCTTGATCTCGACAGGGGCGGACAGGCCTATGACCGGACCTCGGTAGTGCCGGTGCTGCTGGATGTTCCGCAGGTCTATTCGATGAAGGCGGAAGCAACCACGGTTCCTTCGCGCGCGGAAAAAAATGAAAGCCTGTTCAGGTCCGGCGGCGAGTGGATCGATCTGCAGACGGTGAATGCAAGCGCAAATTTCTGCATCAAGGCGCTGGTGAAAAAAAGCCGGTACTCAAGCCAGACGCCGGCCCCGGAAAGCTCGGGATTGATCGGAACCTACCCCAATCCGGCCGGAGGGAGGATCACGATCGATTTTCAGCTGGTTTCCGAAGCGCGGGTCGAGATACGCCTGACGGATCTGGCCGGCCGGACCGTTGCCGTGTGCGCGAACGAGACGTTCCCGGCGGGTTATCATTGGATAAACTGGGATGTTTCCGGCTTGTCTGCAGGATTATATCTTTGTATTTTAAGCTGTGACGGACAACTGACCGATACCCGAAAGATGCTCGTGCTGAAATGATCAGAACACTTATTAAAATTACGGTCTTGTTTACCTTGCTCGCCGGGCTGTATGCGGGCACCTATGAATACGAATATCACCTTCCGGCGCCGCGTATCGAACAGGTCCGGGGCTATTCGGTCCTGGATATCGAAGGATGCGCTCAGTCGGGAATTCCCGGCGAACCGCTCTTGCCGAAACAGCCCGTAACGATCCTTCTGCCGCCCGGAGAAACGCTTCGCTCCGTCGAGATCGTAAAAGAAAAACTCGTCCGCTACCCCCTGATGCTTCCCCTGCTTCCGGCACAGGCGGACCGCCCCTATTCGGAAAGAAAGGCTGCACAGGGGTTTGTGAAAAATGAGGCGGTGTACGGCAGTGTGAAGTATCAGCGCGAAACGATCCGGACCAAAGTGGAATGGTTCCGCGGCGCCGGCGTGCTCAGCGGCGCGATCGACCCGGCGGAGTATTATCCCCTGTCGGGCAATGTCGATGTCGCGCAAAAGCTGATCCTGCGCGTGATTACGGAACCGAAGACCGGCGCCGCCCCGGGAATGCCGCAGCGGCTTGATCTGCTGGCAGGCGTCCTGCAAAACCCCGAAATGCTCGGCAGCTATCCCGCCCCTTCCGAAGATCCCCGGGAGCGGCTGCTGATCGTCACGTCCAATGCCTTTGCCGCCGCCTTTGA
>JAFGVT010000025.1 GCA_016937825.1 Fidelibacterota bacterium
GTCACCCTGACAGTCCTTGTGCCGGAGTCGGGGGATGATATCCAGGCGATGAAATCGGGCATTATGGAGATCACGGATATTTTTATTGTGAACAAAGCCGACCGGCACGGTGTCGAGGCCATGGTCGTGAACCTGCAGTCGATGGTGGGCATGCGCAGCCAATATTCTTCATTACCCTGGGAACAACCCGTCATTAAAACCGTTGCAACTCTGAATCATGGAATTCGTGAAGTTCTTGATGCACTTGAACGATTCAAACGGATGCTTCAGGAACATGACAACTGGCAGCATGTGCGGAATGAACGGATGAAGAACAAGGTCCTTGAACTGGTAAACGATTCGCTTTCGGGATCGTTCTGGACCCCCGCAAGAAAACAGCTTCTCCGGAAGGAACTCCTTGATGCATCCGAAAAACAGATCAGTCCGTTTCACATAGCAGAAAAATTGATCGGTTCCTTGAGAAACACTTGACAATACAGGTATTTTGAATTACCTTTCGAAGATAGTAAAAATTTATGTTAGGAGACAATACATGAAACGCATTTTACCCTTGTTCGCCATCGTTCTGAGCCTCTTCCTGCTCATCGGCTGCGGAGCAAAAGAAGTGATCGAAGACACGCCTGCTCCTGTTGTCGAAACAGCCCCGGTCGTCGAAAAATCACCCGTTGTTGCGGAAACACCCGCTAAGGTGAAAACACCTGCAGCTGAGGAAGCCGTGGTTGAAGAAGTTCTGCCCGAAGAAGTCGTTCAGCCCCTCGAAAAAGACGTCTGGGTTAAATACATGATCCAGCCGAACGATTATCTGACCAAGATCGCCATGAAAGAATACGGCGTCGTTACCATGTGGCGAAGCATCTGGGACTGGAATCTTGATGTGATCGGCAACAATCCCGACCTCATCTACCCCTACGAGGAATTGTCTCTTAAGAAAGACGCCCGCGAGGTCAAGGAACCGGAAACCTGCGGATATGAAGCTTACACGGTCAAGAAAGACGACACCCTGTGGAGCATCGCAAAAGACGTGTACGGCAACAGCTATGCCTGGATCGTACTGATGCGCGACAACCTGGAACAGCTGGGCAGCGATTACAACAGCATTACCCCCGGCATGATCCTCAAGATCAGAACGTCACTTTAGACCACCGATATTTTGGAACATCAGCCCCTCGAAAGAGGGGCTTTTTTATATTTATTCCGGGTTATTTTTTAAAATAATTTAAATTTTCCAAATATCGCCGCTAATCCGTATATTAGCCGAATGAACGGCATGATACTGATACCCGCCTATAACAGCGCCCCCACCTTGTCCGGCGTACTGAAAAAACTGGAAGCATATCCCGATCTGAAAATTTGCGTCATTGACGACGGTTCCACGGATGATACGGCCCGGATCGCAACTTCCTGCGGCATACAACTGATCCGTCACGACAGGAACCGCGGGAAGGGCGCAGCTCTGCAGACCGGGTTTGCCCATGCTCTTGAGCAGGGCGCCGGCTACGTCATTACGCATGATGCGGATGAACAGCATCCCTCGGAATTTATTCCTGCGTTCATCGACTTGCATGAAAAACATCCCGCCGCCGTTATTCTGGGCATCCGGAAACGCGACCGCAACATGCCGCCGATCCGGAAGATCAGCAACAGCCTGTCCGCCCTGTTGATCTCCCTGCGCATCCGAAGGCGCATCGATGATGTGCAGTGCGGTTTCCGCCTGATCCCGCGCGCTTATCTTACCTGGCATCTGTCCGGCATCCCGGGTTTTATCTTTGAATCGGAAGCGCTGATCGCGCTCGGAAAAAACGGCGTCGACTTTAAGTTCATTCCCATTCCCACGATCTATCCCGTGAATGACCAAAGCAAAATGACCTATCTTGATTCCGCCTTCGGGTTCATTTTCATGTACATCGCTTCTTTTTTCAGATCTTACAAACAGGAGAACTATGACCGTCAATGATTTTCTGCAGGTGATCCTTGTCACGCTCATCCCCACACTTGAACTGCGGGCAAGCCTTCCCTACGCGATCCTGGTCCTGAACATGCCCTGGCACACGGCATTCATTTTCGTTGTAGTGGTCAATATCCTTCTGGGTCCCATCGTCTATTTCGGACTGCGCTATTTCCTCCATCTGGTGATCCGAATTCCTTTTTTCAATTCCCTCTACGAACGCTCGCTCCACAAGGTGCAGACAACAATACGGCCAAAAGTTGAAAAATACGGCGAATGGGGTTTAGCCCTGTTCATTGGAATCCCCTTGCCGGGATCGGGCGTTTATACCGGCGCGCTGGCAGCTTTTATTTTGGACATCCCGCCTAAAAAGTTCATGACCGCGACCGTGTTCGGGGTGCTGATCGCCGCCGTGATCGTTTTGCTTGTGATCATGACGGGATCGGAAGTCTTTCAGTGGATACTTAAATAATATTCAATTTTTGCTTCATTTTCACTTAACATTTTTTTCTTGTGAATGATTCGTCGTTCACTTACTTTTAATATCAGAAAAAAACATATAACCCATGGAGGCAAGACAATGAAAAAGTTAAAGTTTGTTCTTCCGGGTTTGTTCTTCCTTGCGGTATTATTTGCAATACCCTATACACCGCCGGCTTACGACATGCTGGTCCTGAGTTCCTGGGATTTTTCACAGGAAGAGGTCAGCGCGTCGATCGACAGCCAGAGAGCCGTGTATGAAACATGGTTGGACACCCCTGGAATGTACAGCAAGGGCCAGACGGGATTATTCATCCTTGATCTCTTCGCCATAAGAGATACTCTGACCGGTGCTGTGGAATTTCAGCAGCAGATCATGTTCAATATGATCGATGAAATGTTCCATGCCGTGTATTTCGGCCAGCAGTCGCTTGACTTCATCCTGGGGGATGTCGAGGATCAGTACGAATTGATCGACAATCTCTATGCTTTCATGACCGAAGGGAAAAAAGACTCCCTGGTCGCCATGGGCGACTCGATTAAAAAGCATTTGGAAGATACCTACTTCATGACCCTGGAAAACATCGACAATACGGCTTGGGAACTCTCCCAGATCGGCGACACGCTGGGAGGTAAATTCGAAGCGATCCTGAATTCCGGAGAAGATTTCACCTTTAGGATCGGGGCTGTCCATATGGAATATGACAGCGTGGGATTCCCGTATATCGACACCTCGGATGTCGTGACGCTTTACGATGAATCCTTTCTCTGCGTCGCCGTAGCCGCGAACAATATCTTTCAGGGCTTCGAGTACTTCGGCAACGGGATCAAAAACGTCTTTGAAGGCGAAGAAACTGAAATTGCAGGAGGCATTGACACGCTGATACTCTCCATGCGTCATTTCGAGCATGCCCTTGACACACTGAACAATCCCTACATGTTCTCGCTCATCGATTCAAGCATTCTGGCGGATATCCGCGGCGGCGTCGTTGAAGTCGATTCCCTGCTGAACGGAAAAACCTACTTTATCGAAGACGTCGAGATCCGTCCTGTCGGGATCCTTGAGAACGTTCAGTATGGCTTGTATCAAACCTACATTGACATCTACTGGCAGCCCGATCCTTATCTGTACACCTTCAGGAACATCTTCCCTGCGGGATTGCCCGCAGAAATTGTCGAACAGATCCTCCCCGACATGATCCTGGATCCGCGCGATACGCGCGAGGAAATGACGAATTATTTGACGACCCTCGGCGCTTCCTACTCGGCTACCTTGTTTTTAAACCCGTACAATGTGGATGCTCACGTCGGACTGGGATATATCGAATTGCTTGCGATGATCCAGGATGTCGCCGATCAGGGCAGGATGATCGCAGCGCTTGCCGACGGCGGACGCATTGACAGTCTGTTCCAGAATTACGACTGGACCAACATAGACTATACCGATGAGATCGCATCCATCCGCATGCGGCTCGATCATCATTACAGCGCCATGATGTCTGGCGATACGGTCATTTATACCCTGCTTATCAAGGACCCGAATCGTTCGGCGCCCGGACATGTTGTCCAGGAAGGCGATCTGCTTTACCCCGTCTACATCATCCCGCAGGTCACGAACGGGATCGTTCAATTTACCTATCATGTCGAAAACGCCGTCATGAACATCAAGAACGGCATTAAAATGGTGTATGCGAAGATCGATTCCATGGTCGACATTACGCTTGACCCCAACTTGCTTGACCTGTCGAATATTGAAGAGCCTCTTGACCTGATCTACGCACTGGAAACGTCCAATCCGAACTTCGGCGCTTTCACGCCCGAAGGCAAGGTCATGTTCGCGGCCCTGGGCGACAGCATTGCCGTCGGCATGCAGTACATGAGCGCGTTTGCCGATACGGTCGTCGCAACCCTGGAATACGCCGAAATGCTGATGTACGAGTTCGGCATGTCCGAAACGGACTTCGACACCCTGATGATGAACATCTATCGCGGCAACCTCATGATGCATGAAATGGCCGTGGACTTTGCCGTACCGGACGCGTATACGCGGATGGATGAAGAGAACGTGAACCTTTCGGCTTGGTTTGACAATGTTCCGGACAACCTGCTGACCGTGATGAAGAACTATTTCGAAGGCACCGATTCCTCCATGGCCGGATTCTTCCCGGACCGCATGATCGAAGAAGGCGTCGAACCGAATGTCATTCCGCAGGAATTCGCTCTCAAGAGCAATTATCCGAATCCCTTCAATCCCATGACAACGATCGCATTTGATCTTCCCCGCGAAGGACTGATCACGATGTCGGTATTTGACATTACGGGCCGCAGGGTCGAAACCCTGATCGACCGTCAATCCATGCAGGCAGGTTCCTACGAGCTGACATGGAATGCGGCGAAGTTCGCATCCGGCATTTATATTCTCCGGCTGCACAGCGGCAACGAGATCGCATACCGGAAAATGACATTATTGAAATAACCCGAGAATGAAAACAGCAGATCAGCCGCCGTACCCCGGCGGCTGATCCTTTTCCAGGCCAATGCGCAAATCATTTATTATTCTATCGCTTTTTCTATGTTTGCACGCCGTCACTTCCCGGGGCGGCAACACGATGTTCGAGTCACTCGTTCAGGAAACCTTCCCTTTCCTCCCGGATACGCTCATGGTTCCCTCACTGGACTATCGTGTCTTCCACCATGAATTATACCGGGAAACCCTGTACGACACCCTCTTGAGCAGAAATACGCTGCGATCGCAGCAAACCAGCATGATCTTTCCTGCGGGGCCGCTCCGTGTTAAAACCGTTTGGACCCGGAGCGTCAACGATCTTTCGGATCTGCTTCAAAACCCCTATGCCGAAATGTCGTTTCGTCCGGTATCGCATGCCTTTGATCTGTCGGCTCAAACCCGTATCGGCGGCTGGCTGATCCAGCCGGGGCTGAGATTTGCTTTCTCGGGTTTTTCCGACACCCTTGCCGTGACGGATTTTCCCGTCAGCAAAACGGCCGCGCTGAACAGCTATTTCTTCAACTTACTCCCCTCTACTTTCGGGGATACCCTTCCATACCGATATCAATTCCGTCATTATGCCGTTTCCTGTCTGGCCGGAAGATCGCTTGGAGACAAGCGGCTGTTCGTTCACATGAACTATTCAAACTCTGTGAACCGGCTGAGCGAAATCCACGAGAACACCAGTGACTTCGCCAAGATCCGGGGACCGCGCGAGACCCTCGCGGTCCTTTCCCTGCCCTCGCTGAACATCATTTCCGGCATCTCCATGAACCCAGGCTCCCTGCTTTGGCTGGGATACCGCTATCTTCAGATTCCGCTGAGCTGGGAACATACCCTTTTCCCCGATGATCCCGACACCCTGGAGATCGTAACGCTTGCAAGCGGTAAAACGCATTACCATTCGCTGGTGGGGGGATACCGAACGCTTTCTGGCCGCCTTGACCTCCGGACGGACATTTCAGCCGGTGCAATTTCCGGCGACCTTTCGGTAAGCACTCCCGTCATGGGGTATCTTTTTTATATCCTGCCTATCTCGCATCAGGGAGATATTTCCGGCAGAATGCGGTATATCTCCGGGCATGTATCCCTTAAATATCCCTTTTATGCGGGAAGATCCGTCCTTACTCCCCGCTTCGAACTGATCTCCGCACGCTGCTGGAGCAACCTGAAGGCGGACGCGCAGCTTGAATTCGGATTGGAGGACATTCACGCCGAGCAGGATTATATCGATGCCGTTCATCTTGCTTCTTTCGGACTTTCAGCGCAAATTCCCCTGACCCGCGAGCTCTCCTTTTCCCTGGAAGCGGATCAGCTGATCCCGTATATCCGGAGGATATATCCCGAACCGCTTCCCCCGGAGCCCACCGACATCCGGCGTTACGGCGGCTTGTCCGTCTCAGCGGGAATATCGATGAAATGGTGATTTTTACCCTGTCAAATCACATGGAAAGGACTTATACTTAAGCCATGAAAAACACTTATGACCTTATCGTGATCGGATCCGGGCTTGGCGGACTTACGGCAGGCGCGGAACTGGCAAGCAGAGGACAGCGCGTCCTTGTTCTGGAACAGCATTTTCAGGTGGGCGGTTCAGCCACGTCATTTAAACGCAAGGGCTTCACGTATGAAGCCGGGTTGCACATGACCGCCGCGATCGATGAAGAAAGCGACCAGTATGACTTCTTCAAAAAATGCGGATTGCTGGAAAAGCTCACCTATGTCCCGGCGCCCGAATTTTACTGTTTCAAGGGTAAGGGATTTGAATTTTTATTCGGGAATGATGTCGAGGACAATATCCGCCGGCTGAAAGAAATGTTCCCTGATGAGGCGCGCGGTATCGACACCTATTTCCAAACCATTTTTTCAGTTCATGATAAAACCATGGAATTGAGTAAATTAAGCGGACTGCGCCGTCTATTTGCGCTTTTGATCTCTCCCCTTTTCTATCCGAAAGTACTGACGAGCATGTTCGGGAATGTCGGCAATTTTCTTGATCGTCTTTTTCGGGATGAACGCATTAAGGAGATCCTGCTTGCGAATATCGGATATTACGATGACGATCCTTATGAGCTCTCGTTGCTGTTTTATGCCATCGCGCAGACAGGATATTATCGAAAAGGCGGATATTATATTCAGGGCGGATCCCACCGACTGCCCTATGCCATGGCGGAGTATATCACCCTTCAGGGCGGTGAGGTCCTGACATCGAAGCAAGCGACAAAGATCCTCGTTGAGAACGGTCTTGCCGTCGGAGTCGAATACCGCGACAGCAAGGATACCGCTGCCGAGCCTGCGTTATCCCGCGCCTATGCGCCGGTGATCATTGCGAATGCGGCCATTCCGAATGTGGCAAATGAACTTCTGGACGACGGGATCGCTCCGTCGTGGAAAAAGAAGATCAACAAAATGAAGGTCGGTCCTTCCATTATGACCGTCTATATCGCCATGGACAAGCCCCTGAAAGCTATGGGCAACACGTGCTATTCCTGCAATTATTATGATTCAAAGAATTTTACCCTTAAAGAAATGGCAGCGCTGCACCGTGCCGATTTTGACGAACGCCCTTTCATCCTGTGCGATTACTCCCAGCTGGATTCGCAACTCACGCCTGAAGGGAGCGGTTATGCCGTCCTTTCCCTGTTCGATTATTACGAGGACTGGGCGGGGTTGTCCGA
>JAFGVT010000132.1 GCA_016937825.1 Fidelibacterota bacterium
AACATGTGCCTGATCCACCGGGGCGGGATCGTGGCTTACGGCAAGACGCAGGAGATCATGGCGAAGCATGGCGGACGCCTGGACAAGGCCTTTATTGATCTGGTAGGGGATAAACATGAATAAGACACTGACGGTTGCGCAATGGGAGATGCATCGCGGCTTGCGGTCCAAGGCATTTATTATCTCCGTCTTCATGCCCTTTATTATTCTGCTGATCTCCGTCCTGCCGACCCTGTTTGCCCTCAACGGCACTCCGGAAGAGAAGGACCTTGGGATCATTGATCAGGGAAATGCCGTGTACGGGGAAATTTCAGAACGCATTTCCCATACCTTCAAAAACGCCAAAGGCGATCCGGTCTATACCCTCCAGGAATATGTTTCCACCGATGAAAATCACGACACCCTTATCCAGACTTTGATAAAAGACAACTATGCGGGGATCGTGATCGTGATCGAAGCGGATTTCCTCCATCGGGCCGGGGTCCGGATCTATCACGACGAGAACGTGGGGCTTGATGAGATATCGCGGCTCGAACAGGTCCTGAAGCAATACAGCATGGAAAAACGCATCGTTTCACTCGGCCTGACGAAACAGGATATGGAATACGTGCTGGAACGACCGAAGGTCAGCGTTTTTGAAGTGGGCAAGACAGGGGATACCACCCGATCGAATCTGCTCATCAAATACGGCATTCCGGGGATCTTTCTCTGGCTGCTCGTCATGGGCATCATCATGAGCTCTTCCATGCTGATCAGCGGCGTGATCGAAGAACGGTCGAACCGCATCATGGAGATCATGCTTTCAAGCATCAAGCCGCATGAACTGATGACCGGCAAGATCCTGGGGATCGGGATGATGGGCGTCATTCAGATATGCATCTATCTGGTCATTATCCTGCTGCTGACGATCTTCGGCGGATCGTTCATCGATCTGGACCTGTCGCCGGCGGACGTATTCACCCCGAACATTCTGTGGTATTTTGTCTACTTCATCATGGGATATTTCATGTACGCCACCCTTTATGTCAGCCTCGGCTCTCTCTTTGACAATGAGCGGGACGCCCAGCAGTCCGTCGGCTATCTCTCGCTGTTCGCCGTGCTGCCGATCATGCTCATCCAACCGATCATGATGAATCCCGGCACTCCGCTGACCACGATCCTTTCGTTCATTCCCCTGACCACGCCGTTCATGATGATCCTGAAGATCGGGATGCTGTCGGCGCCCCTGTGGGAGATCCTCCTGATGATGATCTACCTGCTGGTCTGGATCTTTGCCATTGCCCGGGCGGGAAGCAAGATCTTCAGGACCACCATCCTGATGTACGGGAAGCGGGCGACGCTCAAGGAGATCATACAATGGCTGCGCGCTTAGAAATTCATATCATATTCGAGAAAAAAGTGCTATATTCACGAGAAAAAAATACTGGAGGATAGAATGTCGCAATTAACCGTTGAAGTCACCGATCAAACCTTCCAGGAGAAGGTTCTCTCCAACCCCCTGCCGGTCATTGTGGATTTCTGGGCGCCCTGGTGCGGGCCCTGCCGCATGATCGCGCCCAAGCTGGAAGAACTTGCCCAGGAATACGAAGGAAAGATCATCGTGGCGAAAGTGAACGTCGACGATTCACCCATGGTCCCGGGCCAGCTCGGCGTCCGGTCGATCCCGACCCTGCTCTTTGTCAAGGGAGGGAAGATCATCGACCAGGTCATCGGGAACGTGCCCAAAAGTGACCTTGAGTCCCGGATCAAAACCATGATCTGAAAGATGACCCCGGGGGAAACCCCGGGTTTCTTTTTTATGGAGGACAGCACAGTAAAAATAACGGTCGCCGGACAAGTTCAGATGGTCGGTTACCGCTGGTTCGCAAAGCAGCATGCGGACCTTCTCGGGATCGCCGGATACGTCCGGAACACCTCCCGGGGCGAGGTTGAGATCATTGCTCAGGGTCCCGAAGACGCGATCCGGGTATTCATGGACTATCTGAGGGCAGGCCCGTCCCGCGCACGGATCGACCGGATCGTAAGGGAGCCTTTCGAAGGCGAATGTAACTTTCAGCAATTCAGCATAAAGATGTGATCAAGATGGACTGTTCAATTGCAATGGCGCAGATCAACGTTACCGTGGGAGATATCTCCGGCAACGCCCAAAAGATCATTTCGGCGATCCGCGAGGCACAGGAGCAGGGCGCGGACATCGTTCTGTTCCCGGAACTTGCCTTGTGCGGATATCCGCCCCTGGACCTTATCCTCGAAGATGAATTCATATCGGAGAACCGGAAACAGCTTCTGGAGATCGCCGCGTTCGCGGAAAACATCATCGCGATCGTGGGCGTGATCCACCTGCAGGAAGAACGCCGTTATAATGCGCTTGCCGTGATGCAGAACGGCCGTATCATCGACTATGTGCTCAAGACCAATCTGCCCACCTACGACGTGTTCGACGAACTCCGCTACTTCAGCCCGAACCGGCATCCCCAGCCCATTCCGGTCAAGATAAAAGGGAACGACCGCCTGCTGGGCATTGAGATCTGCGAGGATCTGTGGGATAACAAGTACGAGATCAAGGTAACGCGCGAACTGGCCGAACAGGGGGCGGATATCATTCTGAATGCCAGCGCTTCCCCCTATTGCGTCGGAAAGATCAAACAGCGCATCGCTCTTGTGCGCGAAAAGGTTGAAAAATTCAGGATCCCCTTTGTCTATGTGAACCTTGTGGGCGGCCAGGACGAGCTGATCTTTGACGGCAACAGCTTTGCGCTGGATGCCGAAGGACGTTTTGCCGCCTACATGCCCGCCTCGCAGGAGGCCATGGGATATTGCCGCTTTACGGATGGACGAACCGACGACCCCTTGCCCGTACCGGAATTCCGGGAACTTGAGGAGCTCCGCTCGGCGCTGATCCTCGGTATCCGGGACTATTTTTATAAAAGCGGGTTCCGGGACGCCGTGATCGGACTGAGCGGGGGCATCGATTCCGCGCTCGTGACGATCCTGGCTTCCGAGGCACTGGGCCCGGCTCATGTCTATACCTATGCCATGCCGTCCGTCTTCAGCAGCGACCACTCGCTGGCCGATGCCCGTAAATGTGCCGAAAATTCAGACGTGCATTTCGATATCATTCCCATCAACCCCATGTACGATACTTTCCTGAAATCCCTCGAAAAGCCCTTTGCGGGAACCGCGTTCGGTCTTGCCGAAGAAAACCTGCAGGCCCGCATCCGCGGCACGCTCCTGATGTCGATCGCGAACAAAAAAAAGGCGCTGGTCCTGACGACCGGGAACAAGACCGAACTTGCCCTCGGATACTGCACCCTCTACGGGGACATGTGCGGGGGGCTTGCCCCGATCAGCGATCTGAACAAACCGGATGTGTACCGTCTGGCAAACTACCTGAATGCGCAGTATGGCTACGATGTCATTCCCGAAAACACGATCCGGAAAAAGCCCTCCGCCGAACTTGCGGAAAACCAGTTTGACCCCTTTGACTACGATATTGTCAGTCCGATCGTCGATGATCTGCTGTGCGACAACCGGTCCGTTGAGCAGCTGATCCGGGACACCGGGGACCCTGATCTGGTGTATCGTATTTTCAATCTGATCAGGACGACCGAATACAAGCGCTGGCAGGCCGCACCCGGACTGCGGGTCACGCCCAAAGCCTTCGGCCAGGGGCGCAGAATGCCCATGATCAATCATTTCGCTTTATGATCTCTCCGTAAATTGCGGGATTCTGTGACGCAGGTCATAAAACGCCTTCGCCTTTCTTTACACGGCACATATTTCTGTTAATACTGCAGGAAATCCGCTATTATTTCATGAAAACCGGGGGACCTGTCTTTGCCTTTTTCAACAGCGCCTGCCGTGCGGTATGCGGTCTTCATCTGCATGGGTATCCTTTTGCAAACGTACGCGGACCTTCCCCTGGAAGCCGTGATGACCGCCCTGTGCCTTCCGGTGATCATGACCCTTCTGCTTCCCGGAAAATACCGTTTCGGAACTGTGCTGCTGGTTCTGTGCATTCTCCTTTCCGGCATGCTCCGAACGGCCATGAGCGACCGGGTGTTCGTGGAAAAACGGGACCTTGAGATACGCGAGGGATCTCTTGAGATCACGGTGCTGGAGCAAAAGACCACACCCTACCATATCGCCTCGTATAAGGTCAGGACAAAAACCGGCGGAACGCGGTATTGCGGGACGCTCTATGCCCGGACGAACATGCCGGTCCTTCTGCCGGGGCGGTCCTACCGCGTTTCCCCGATAAGCATGGTCCCGATCAGCGAAAGCGTGAACCCTTATCGCTTTGATTACCTTGAATATGCGAAAGGGAAGGGACTGACGCATTCGTTCCAGACGAACAAACACAGCGTTTTTGAAGATGCGGGCGTGGGCGATCCGCTCCGGCATGCCGCCTACCGCATCCGGAATACCCTTTCCGTCCGCTTCCTCTGCGTACTGGGCATTGAGAAGGGGAGCCTGGTGAACGGATTTCTCTTCGGCATGAAACCGGAAATACCGGCGGGCATTTCGGATATGTTCCGCAATCTGGGTATCAGTCATCTCCTGGCCGTGTCCGGATTGCATGTCGGACTGATCATCCTGATCGTTTACCAGATCCTGCTTACCCTGTCCCTCCCGCGCATCGCCCGAACCGTCATTGCGGGGCTGTTCCTTGTCTTTTACTGCTATCTTACCGGGGGTTCCCCTTCGGTCATCCGCTCGTCGATGATGTCGGCCTTGCTGCTGTCGGCGCCCCTGTTCCGGCGCAGTTATCACGCCCTGAACGCGGTGGCCGCCACCGCCGTCATCCTGCTGCTCATCAATCCCTATTACCTGAAGGACGTCGGGTTCCAGTTCTCTTTCTGCGCCGTCGCCGGCATCCTGCTGGGCTATTCGAGGCTCAGGGAACTTCTGCCTTTAAAATCGAAGCATGCGTTTATCACGTACTGCTACGAAATGCTGATCGTTTCCTTAAGCGCCGCCCTGTTCACGGCGCCGGTGGCATTGCACTATTTCAACACCCTTCAGCTGTGTTCCTTGTTCCTGAACCTCGTTGCCATACCGCTTACGTTCTGCGTCATGATCTGCGCCATGATCAGCCTGCCCTGCCTTTTCCTTCCCGGCATTATCAGCGACGTGATCCTTCAGGCCCTGGACCTGTCACTCGGCGCATTCCGGGAGGTCCTGCGCCTGGCCTCCCGGTCGCAGATATGGACGATGCAGGTTTCGTCGTACGGAAAACCCCTTCTGACCGGCGCGGTGTTTATCGTGCTGTTCGCCGTATGCGTCACGAAGCTCAAACTGAAATACCGGCTGATGATCCTGACCGCCTGCCTGGGCGCATGCGGGTTCTTGATGACCAGCCGGCCGGAGATCGTTCAGCTTGCCCTGAAGAACGGGCATTGCATCCTTTGCCGCAGCGGCCGGGAAGCGCTTGTTATCAATACGGGATCCACCGGGTTCAATTACAACGATTACGATTCATCCATTAAACCCGTTCTGGAGCACTGGGGCATTCAGGAGGTTCAGACCGTGATCACCGCCTGGGAGAAAAACAAGACCGGAACCCTCTCTCATCTCCGGCGGGACTATCCGGCGAGCCCCGTGCATCTTTTTCCCGGTCATATCCCGGAGGAGGGGGTTTATCATATCGCCGACCGGGATACGGGCTGGGTGATGGGGAGGATCGCGGTAGACATGTCCGGCGACAGGGGAGAGATCCGCCTGTCCGCCGCCGGGACCGCTGAGGTCATCTGCATCGGGGGAAAGGAGGAAGAGGCCGCGTTTCAGG
>JAFGVT010000133.1 GCA_016937825.1 Fidelibacterota bacterium
CCTTATCACCCCGATGCCGGCGACACCAATGTCATGTTCTACAGCGGCGCCGCGACCGGTCCGGCAAAATATGCCAAGTATTCCAACAGGATGATCGCCCGCTCTACGAATGATTTTCTTTCCATGATCCCCTTCAGGCCGGCGGACATTATTTTTTCACCCTATCCGCTGACGCATTTTCTCGCCTATGTCGCGGTCCTGAACGGCGCCGTGACCGCCGGCGCCTCGATCGCGCTCTGCGATCCGCTGAACGAAAAGGAATTCCGGAAAACAATGGAAGCCGCGCAACCCACCGTGATGGTCGCGGAACCCGCCTATATCGGTTTTCTGGCGAATCAGAAAGAGAAAGAATATCTGCCGGCCTCCCTGCAGTACGCCATTACCGGCGGGGGAAGGCTGAAAAGCAATTATCAGGAAGCCTTCACGGCGCTTTATCGTATCCCTGTCTACAAGATCTACGGGATGGTGGAAGCGGGTCCCCTGCTTACCGTGAATACGAATGCCGATAAGCCCGCGTCGATCGGGATTCCCCTGAGCAGCGTGTCCATCAGTCTCAGGAACGGCCGCCAAACGGCCGGCGACGAACAGATCGGCGAGATCTGCGTCACATCGAATATCCTGACGGAAGACCTGAAGAAATTATTGCATGATAAAGTGGACGAAGGATGGTACCGGACCGGCGATCTCGGCAGGCTGGACATGGACGGCTACCTCTATTTCGTTGACCGCAAAGCGTATGTGATCAACGTCCGGGGGTTCAACGTGTACCCCGAGCAGATAGAGTCCGTGCTGGTGAAACACCCGAAAGTGCAGGACGCGGTCGTGGTCGGCGTCCCGCTGGACACCGGGTCGGAAAGCATTCATGCGCATATCATCCCGGAAAACGGAAAGCGTCCCGAAGAAAGAGAGCTGCTTGACTTTCTGGAACTGGAACTGCCCCGCTATCAGATCCCGGAAAAGTTCATTTTTGTGAATCATTTTCCGCGTTCGGCGACCGGCAAAGTGGTTCGCCAGGCATTGAAGTAAGAACATAAAACCCTATTATGGAGGAAATATAATGGCAACATTGACCAAAGATATTCGCAATATCGCTCTGGTTGGCCATTCGGCAACGGGGAAAACCATCCTGGCGGATGCGTTTCTCTTAAATGCGGGGACGATCAACCGTCTCGGATCGATTCAGGAAGGCACGACGACGTCCGACTACACCTCGGAGGAGGTCGAACGCCAGATCTCCCTTCGTGCGCCACTGATGCATTTCATGCAGCAAAATACAAAGATCAATCTGCTGGACGCTCCCGGCTATATGGATTTCTCCGGAGAACTGAAAGCGGTATGCCACGTGGCCGATGCCGCCGTCCTGACCGTGGATGCAAGGGCTAACGGGATCGAGGTCGGTACCGAGATCGCCTGGACGGCACTGGAAGAAAGCGCTACGTCGCCCTTTATCGCCGTCACCATGCTGGACAAGGAACACACGCATTTCGACGTGATCGTGAAGGACCTCCAGAAACGTTTCGGCGATCATGTGCTGCCGGTGCAGTTCCCCGTAAATGAAGGCCCCGCATTCTCGACGATCGTGGATGTCCTTAAAAAGAAATGCCTGGTTTTTGACGACAAAGGGAACTATACGGAACAAGACGTTCCGGCCGAACATCAGGGCCGCGTGGACGAATTGTTCGAAAAACTTGTCGAGCTGGTGGCCGAATCCGACGATGCCCTGCTTGAAAAATTCTTCGAGACCGGCGAACTGAGCGGTGAAGAGATCGGGAACGGCATGAAAAATGCCATCGCGGGCCGCACCCTTTTCCCGCTTGTCTGTATCTCTTCCATGAAAAATATCGGCGTGACCCGCCTGGCGGAGATCCTTGCCGATCTTGCTCCCGCTCCCGACCACGTCGGGGAGGTCAGGGGAAAGAAACCCGGGACCCCGGACGCGATCACCCGGAAAGTTAATTCCGCCGAACCCGTGAGCGTCTATATCTATAAGAGCCTCTATGAACAGCATATTGGCGAAATGTCCTATTTTAAGATCATGTCCGGTACCCTGAGACCCGGAATGGACCTTAAAAATGTAAAATCGGGCGCCAATGAACGATTCGGCACCTTCTTTACCATGAACGGAAAGACCCGTACCGATGTCACTGAAATGCATGCCGGGGATATCGGGTCGGTGGTCAAATTGAAAGAGACCCATACCTGCAACACCCTGTGCGATCCCAAAGCGCCCATCGAATACGATGCGATCGTTTTCCCGGACCCGATCATCCGGGTAGCGGTGGAAGCCTCGGCGAAAGGCGATGACGAGAAGATCGGTGTGGGCCTTGCCCAGATCTGTGCCGAGGATCCGAGCTTCCACTACGTCGTGGATCCCGAACTCAAGCAGACCATCGTATCCGGACTCGGAGAAACCCATCTGGATGTCAGTCTCAAGAAGATCGAACAGCGCTATAACATCCATATCAACCAGATCGAACCGCGCATTCCCTACCGGGAAACGGTACGCAAAACGGCGGAAGGCCATTACCGCCATAAAAAACAGAGCGGCGGCGCCGGACAGTTCGGTGAAGTATTCCTGCGCATTGAACCGAAAGAACGCGGCGAAGGCATTGAATTCGTCAGCGAGCTGGTCGGGATGAACGTGGACCGCTCCTTTATTCCCTCGGTTGAAAAAGGCGTGAATCAGGCAACGGTCGAAGGTCCCATCAGCGGGTCCAAAGTGATCGACCTGAAGATCGCGTTCTACGACGGTAAAATGCATCCGGTCGACTCCAAGGATATCGCCTTCCAGATCGCCGGGCGCGGTGCGTTCCGCGAAGCCTTCCAGAAGGGCGACCCGATCCTGCTCGAACCGATCTACGAGATCGAGGTCAAGATACCCGAAGAATACATGGGCGACGTGATGGGCGATGTCTCGTCACGACGCGGAAAAGTGCTGGGGATGGACAGCGACGGTCATTATCAGATCATCAAGGCTTCCGTACCCCTTGCGAACCTCTACAAATACGCGAATACCCTGCGTTCGATCTCGCAGGGGCGCGGCATCTTCCGCCAGAAATTCTCGCACTACGAGTATGTCCCGAAAGACATTCAGGAAAAGATCGCGGCGGAACATCAGAAAGAGCGCGAAGAAGCGTAGACCGTATCCGCTCAATGATTCGACAAGAACGGGCTCCTCGCGGGTCCGTTCTTTTTTTGCGTCTATTTTCATTGATGAACCCGCCAAATAGTCGTATCTTGCCGCTTGGAAAAACAGAGGGCAAACGAACGGATATGATCGAAAAA
>JAFGVT010000134.1 GCA_016937825.1 Fidelibacterota bacterium
CGTTGAAATCGATAAAATTTTAATTGATATCCCAGGTAAAACATAGTAGTTTTGCATGGTTTGAGGGTTGCCGTAGCAACTCGTTTTTTTATGCGGAATTTTGAGGAACAGATGCTGCAAACGATTCAGAAAATGCTGACGGATACCCTGGCCGGACTTGGCTGGGAGCCGGTCCCGTTCATGGTCGAACGTTCCCGGAAAAGCAACTTCGGACATGTAAGTTCAAACATTGCGCTTGCCCTTGCAAAAAATCAGAAACGCAGGCCTCAGGACATCGCGGAAGAACTAAAAGCCGCCCTTGAGGGGAAGATCGGCGGTGTGGAAAAGATCGAGATCCTTTCTCCCGGTTTTATGAATTTCTTTTTTCTGCCTGCGTATTTCCAGGAATTCATTCCCCGGATCCGTGCGCAGAAAGCTGATTTTCAGCGGGAAGGGACAGGCCGCGGCAAAAAAGTACAGGTGGAATTCGTTTCCGCAAATCCGACCGGGCCGCTTACGATCGGCCACGGACGGCAGGCCGTGCTCGGGGATGCCATTGCGCGTATCTTTGAGTGGCACGGCTATGACGTTACCCGCGAATACTATTTCAACGATGCCGGAAGGCAGATGCGCATGCTCGGTCTTTCGGTGTATGCCCGCTACCGCGAATTGCTGGGCGAAACTCTGGAAATCCCCGAAGGGGGATACGAGGGCGAGTATATCTCGGAGATCGCACAGCACTATATGGAGCGCTATGGAAAAGGCCGAAGCGAAAAGGACCTTGATACCTTCATTGACCATGCTTCGAAAGAAATATTCATCACCATTCAGGACAGCCTGAAACGCCTGGGCATCGTCCATGATGTGTATTACAATGAAAAGGACCTTTACAGCAGCGGGAAGATCGACAGCGTGCTCGCCGAGCTGAAAGAAAAAGGTTATACCTACGAAGAAGGCGGGGCCGTCTGGTTCAAGGCCAGCGAGTTCGGGGCCGAAAAGGACCGGGTCCTTGTCAAGAACACGGGCGAACCGACCTACCGTCTTCCGGACATCGCCTATCACCGCGAAAAGATCCTGCGCGGGTTTGACCTGATTGTCGATATTTTCGGAGCCGACCATCACGCCACCTATCCCGACGTAAAAGCCGCATTGAGCGCCCTGGGTTACGACACCTCGTCCATACGGGTGCTGCTGCATCAGTTCGTCACGCTGACGCAGGACGGCGAAAAGGTCAAGATGTCCACACGAAAGGCCAACTTCGTTACACTGGATGAACTCATCGACATTGCCGGCCCGGATGTGGTACGCTATTTCTACATTATGCGAAACATGGATTCGCATCTCAATTTCGACATCGCTCTGGCGCAGAAACAAACGGACGAGAACCCGGTATTCTATCTTCAGTACGCGCATGCCCGCATGTGCAACATTCTGGTCCACAGTTCGGAAAAACACATCGATTCCTATGAAGATGCGGACCTGAGCCTTTTAAGCGAGCCCGAGATCATTGAACTGATCGGGATCATGGCGGAATTCAGGGACGTTATGGACCTGTGCCTGACAAGCCTTGAGCCCATGTACATGACGAATTATCTGTACCGTCTGGCGACCGCCTTTCACAAATTCTATTCCGTGCACCGGGTTGTCACGGAAGATATCGCGCTCTCGAAAGCGCGCCTGCAGCTGATCGAGGCGGTCAAGATCATTCTGGCGAACGGTTTGCGGATCCTGGGGATCAGCGCACCGGAAAAAATGTAAAAAAAGGTTTATTTTATGCGATCTATCGGGATACTGTTTTGTGCAATTGCCTTGGTATTCGGCACCGGATGTGTTTCCGGCAACCGGGAATTGCTGAAAGAAACAGCGCCCCTTGCCCCCGTAGAGCAGCCGAAGCCGCAGGAAGAAACGGATGAACTCTCCACGGAGATCATCGAACTGACCGGATCGATCGAACTGGAAAGTCCCTTCGACCAGTTCCTGTCCCAGGCAAAGGTTCATTACGTCGATGCCGTGTTCGCCCGCGACGACGGCGATTCCCTGGAAGTGGAATTTCAGCTGAGCATTATTTTTGATATTTTGGCCCGGATAGAGTCCTATAACAATATGGACCAGATCCAGTATGAACAGTTTACCGGTTTTACGGACCGGATCATCCGCGAATTCGAGGAATATGCGCCGCAGATGCGCGAACTGCATGAAAAATTCACGCTGTCGGACCTGCAGGAAGCCATGCAGAGCCTGACCGACGATTATTTCGCCGATGACGGGAGCAAGGATTATATCGTTCTGGAGGACCGGGACGGGCATGTTCCGATCATCATTAACAACCGCGTGGAAACCGCCATCAAAATGTTCCAGACCAAGCGCCGCGGCGACATGCAGAGCTGGATCGTGACAAAGGCGTTTTACGAGCGTCTTTTCCGTAAAATTCTCCGCGAGCACCAGGTCCCGGAGGAATTCATCTACCTGAGCATGCTGGAAAGCGAAATGAAGACCGACGCCCGGTCCTATATGAACGCGATCGGCCAGTGGCAATTCATGGACTATACGGCAAAGAGTTTCGGTCTGAAGATCGACTATTGGGTGGATGAACGGCGCGACCCCATTAAAGCCACCGAGGCGGCTGCACGGTATCTGCTCTACCTTTACGAGGAATTCAACGACTGGTATCTGGTAATGGCAGCCTTTAACGCCGGAGAGGGAAGGGTCGGGCGCTCGATCGGGTATGAGCATACGCGCGACTACTGGAAAATGAAGACCCTGCCCCGCGCTACCCGCGGATATGTCCCGAATATCATGGCCGTTGCCGCGATCTGCATGGAACCGGAAAAATACGGATTTGTCGATCATAAACCCAAACCGATATGGGGAGATTTCGACACCCTGACGATCAGACAAAGCTACGAACTGGAAAAGATCGCCCGGGTATGCGGCATCACCTTCAACAAACTGAAAGAGATCAATCCCGAATTGCGCAAATTGAGCACCCCCGCCTATAGCTATGTCCTGCGCCTGCCGAAGGGCAAAAGATCCGTTCTGCAGCAGGAACTGCACGCCCTGGAAGTCTCTCCGAGCACGCTCGTCTACAAGGTGAAAGCCGGCGACACCGTGTCGGAGATCAGCATAAAATACGGTGTATCGGTGGAAGATATCGTCCGGGCCAACAAGCTGAAGAACAAGTCCCAGATCTTCGTCGGACAAACCCTCAACATTCCGCAGGCCGGTTCCTCCTACCTGACTGCGGGCAACACATACGCCGACAACGGTTCAGTCTCCTCCGTCAGCGGCAAGCCGGACCTGTCGGCTTCCCACCGGAAGATCATTTACGTGGTCAAGCCCGGAGACACACTGGGGGATATCGCCGAACGTTACGATACGCGCGCTTCAAGGATCCGGGTATGGAACGGCCTGGTGTACGGAGAATTCATTCACCCCAACCAGAAGCTGAACATCTGGGTCCCCAAAGGGGACAGTTATCAGACCGTCAAGCAGTATTATACGGTCAAGGCCGGCGATTCCTTTGAGAAGATCGCGCAGCGCTACAACATTCCGGTGAACGAACTTAAGAAGCTGAATCCCAGCATCAATTATTCGAAAATTTATCCCGGCGATAAAATAAGGATTCAATAAATTTGCTTGCATAAACTTTAAAAAAAAACTATTTTACACGGCTATGAGAAAATCAGACATTATAAAAGAAATATCGGCGGCTACTGGCTTAACTCAGGTTGAGACAGAAGCGGTTATTGAGGGCTTTATCTCGATCGTCAGTGAAGCTCTGGTCCAGGGTGAAAGGGTTGACTTACGAGGTTTTGGCAACTTTATTTTAAAAACACGCAAGGCAAAGGCTGCCCGTAATATTTCTACCGGCGAAGCGGTTCAGGTCCCTGAACACTATCTGCCGTATTTCAAAGCCTCAGAATCTTTGAAAGAACGGGTAAACGAAAATTTGAAAAATCTGTCATAAGGAGGTAGGTTAATGCCCTGCGGTAAAAAAAGGAAAAAGATCAAGATCCGGACACATAAACGAAAAAAACGTTTAAGAAAAAATCGTCATAAAAAGAAAAAAAGCTAAATTTTTGAAAAGAGACTGTTGGGCAGTCTCTTTTTTTTTATCCCGCAAAAAAAACCTTTATACCTTCCGTTCTTTTCACTATTTTCCTCCATCATGCCGAACATCCTGACCGTTTCAGACATTACCGCGCAGATCAAAGGCAAACTGGAGAATGAGATCCCCGACGCGCTCATCCGCGCCGAAATATCCGAATGCAAATATCACGGAAGCGGCCACATCTATCTGGTCCTGAAAGACCCGGGCGCCGTTCTTCCGGCCGTGATCTGGCGCACCGCCGCCCAGCAGCTCCGCACCCGGCCTGAAGCCGGCATGGAGGTGATCGTCTACGGCCGCCTCAGCGTTTACGCTCCCCAGGGACGCTACCAGTTCGTGATCCAGACCCTGCAGGAAGCAGGCAGGGGAGAGCTGTACGCCCGTTTTGAGGCATTGAAGGCCAAACTGATCGGGGAAGGGCTTTGCGACCCCGAGCGACGAAAACCCGTTCCAAAATATCCCATGCATGTCGGACTGGTCACCAGCGAGACCGGCGCCGCCCTGCAGGACATGCTCAAGGTTTTCCGACACGACGCGCCGCATGTGGCGCTGACGCTCGCGGCTGCACGCGTTCAGGGCAAAGGCGCCGCGCAGACCGTGATCGACGCCCTGGAAAAATTAAAGATATCGCATCCCGATTGCGTGATCCTCGCCCGCGGCGGGGGCTCCATCGAGGACCTCTGGGAATTCAACGACGAAAGCCTGGCACGCTATATTTCGGCATACCCCCTCCCGCTCATCAGCGGCATCGGGCACGAGACCGACACGAGCATCGCCGATTTCGTCTCGGACCACCGCGCTTCGACGCCGACCAACGCCGCCGAATTCATCTGTGCTTCCTGGCGTGACGCCCGCAACCTGCTGAACCAGCTCGATTACACGCTGTCTACCCGCGTCGAATGGCATGTCGAACGTCAGCGCAAGCGCTTTGAGAACATTCAGCGATATCTGTCCTCCCGCCGGATCATCGACCTGCTGCGGTCCTGGGGAGAACGGATCGCGAACCTGAGGATGCAGC
>JAFGVT010000026.1 GCA_016937825.1 Fidelibacterota bacterium
ATGGACGGCTTCGAGGTCTGCACCAAGCTCAAGAACAACCCGTTGACCCAGCAGATCCCGGTGATCTTCGTGACCGCGCGCACCGATGTGGAAGCCGTGGAAAGGGGCTTTGATGTCGGGGGCGACGATTACGTCTCCAAGCCCTTCAACGACCGGGTCCTGCTGGCGCGCTTAAAGACCCATATCGAACGTTATCAGCTGCAGCGGGACATGATCCGCGAACACGCGCTTATGACCTCGGTCCTGGAAGACTCGCCCATCATGTTCTGCCGTTTTAACGGCAGGAAGCAGATCGAGTACACCAACCAGGCTTTCCAGCACTGGTTCCGCGGGGATTTCTACAATTTTATCGGCGAGAACCTGCTGGAGCATTTTCCCAACCGGGCGGACCTTGACTTTATTCGCTACCTGGAACGCATCACCCCGGATAATCCGAGCGATACGCAGGTTTTCTCTCATGTGGAAGCCGGCGGGGACAACCGCTTCATTCAGTGGACCTACCGCGGTATCTTTGGCGAAGATCAGCAGGTGGTCGCCTATCAGTGTTTCGGAAAGGACGTGACCGAACAGCAGATCATGATCCAGAAGCTGAACGAACGGAACACCCTGCTGGAGCATTCCCAGGCGGTCGGTAAAATGCTGAACTGGGACATGGATCCCGCAACCGGCATAATCACTTTTGAGGGCGAACTCTCCCAAATCATTAAAAACTCCAATGAGAAGCTTGACATCGTTGAACTGATGCAGTACATGCATCCGGACGACCGGGGCAGGCTGAAAAAAGAACTTGACAGCTATGCCTCCGGAAAGACCCCCGTTTCGACCTTTTTTCGGGTTGTTGTCGGCGGCATCACCTATTCCCTGCGTGTCCACGGTTTCTACGAACACGACAAAAAAGGCAAGATCATCGCCTACCGGGGTATCTTTCAGGATGTCTCCGAACTCATCGGCTACAAGGAGCAGAGCGAGCACCTGAAGCGCGAACAGATATCGATCTACGAGGCGCTGGGCGAAGGCATTGTCATGATGGACCTGAAAAGCACCATTATTCAGGCGAACGACGCCGCTGCGCGCATGGCGGGATATGAGACAGCCGCCGAGATCATCGGGAAAAAGTGCTATAAGGTCTTTCACAGTTCCGATAAGGAATGCGTTCCCTGCACCTCCCGCGAGGCGATCCGCGAAGGCAGGCGCGTACAGATCGAAAAACCTCATGGGAATGACCGCATCTGGAGCGTTTCCTCAACGCCCATTTTTAACAGCGAAGGCGAGATCATCAGCGTGATCGAACTGCTTTCCGACACAACCGAACTGCATCAGCGCCAGCGCGAACTTATCCTGAACCGCGAACGCCTGAACACCGCGTTCGATGCCGCCATGATCGGGACCTTTACGATCCACCTTCCGGCAAAGACCTGGATC
Source organism: Fidelibacterota bacterium (assembly GCA_016937825.1). Taxonomy (GTDB): domain Bacteria; phylum Fidelibacterota; class Fidelibacteria; order Fidelibacterales; family Fidelibacteraceae; genus M50B103. The sequence continues at coordinate 1,423 of JAFGVT010000026.1, forward strand.
CCGGACGTCCAGCTGATGCACCTCTACGGCATCAAGGGCGGCGCGGGCACGACCCTTAGTCTGGGGCATTGGTACGAACTGGTCCACCCTGACGACCTGCCGAAACTGATGAAGGCTGTCGACGGCAGTTTCCGCCAGAAAACGAACTCCACCAAATTTGAATTTCGCCTGAACACGCCGGAGGGTACGGCGCGCTGGTTCCGCTGCACGATGCAGGTTATTGAGCGCGACGAGCAAAACCAGCCCAAAATGATCATCGGCGTCAGCATCGACATCACCAAAGAACGCTCCATGCTCGACACCATCAAGCTTCAGGAAGAAACCCTGGCGCAATCCCGCAAGCTGAAAGCAATGGGGCAGCTTACCGGCGGCATAGCGCATGACTTCAACAACATGCTGGCGACCATTCTCGGCTTTGCCGAACTGCTGACAGAAGAACTCAAGGATGACGAAGAGCTCAGCTATTATTGCAAGAACATCACCGACACCTGCGAACGGGCGGCGACGCTCACCGATCAGCTGCTGACCTTCTCGCGCAAACAGCGCAAACAGACGACGGCGATCGACATCCATGAAATGATCCTGGGTTCCATGGACCTTTTGCGTCACGCCCTGCACAAGAACATTACCGTCAAACATTTTCTGAAAGCAAAAGAACATTATATCATGGGTGAGTTTGCTCAGCTGCAAAACATCCTTCTTAACATGGGCTTCAATGCCCGCGATGCCATGCCCGACGGCGGGGTGTTCGAACTTCGCACGGAAAACATCGCCGTCTATGAAGAGGACGTCTCCCTCTTCCCCGTTGACATCGAACCCGGCAATTACATTGCCCTGCATGTCAGCGATACCGGCATCGGCATGGAAAAAGAGGTGCTCTCCAAGATATTCGAGCCCTTCTTCACCACCAAGGACGCGGGAAAGGGCACCGGACTGGGACTTTCGTCCGTCTACGGGACCATTAATGCCCACAACGGAAGCATCTATGCCGAAAGCACGCCCGGAGAGGGAACGGTGTTCCATATTTATTTCCCGGTGTCTGCCCTTAAGCCCAAAGAGGTCAGGACCGAGAACAGGACCCGGGCGCACCGGGCGGTCAGCGGCAGCACCATCCTGATCATCGACGACGAGGAAGCCATCCGCAGAATGCTCGCGAAATCTCTTGAGTACATGGGATATGAGGTCCTGGAAGCCGGCCGCGGTCAGGACGGCGTTGCGATCTTTCGGGAAAACCGGGACAAGATCGTGGCCGTCATTCTGGATGTGATCATGCCCGAAATGGACGGGGTGCAGATCTACAAGGAGTTGATCCGGATCGACCCCGAGGTGGCTGTCCTGATCTCTTCGGGATTTGCCAACAACGAACAGACCACCGCCCTCAAAGAGCTGGGCGTCAAAGGCTATCTGAAAAAACCCTACCGTCAGTCCGACCTCATCAAGGCCATTGAGAACATCCTGAACTAAAAATGAACGCTCCCATGAAAAATAACGATTACGCCAAAATCGCACTGAATGAAGGCCGCTTGTCCCTCATCGGGAATATTCTTCTCTTTGGAATAAAGCTCTGGGCGGGAATCCTGTCGGCCTCATCCGCGATGATCGCCGATGCCTGGCACACCCTGTCGGATTCACTTTCTTCCCTGGTCATTATCGTTGCCGTCCGGATCGCGGGACGAAAGCCCGACCGCGAGCACCCTTTCGGGCACGGACGGGCGGAGCTGATCGCTTCCCTGATCGTGGGAATGCTGCTGGTCATGATCGCCTTCGATTTCGTTCTGGAAGGCATCGGCCGCCTGTCGAATCATCTTCAGGCAACCTACGGGGCCGTCGCAATCGTCGTGACCGTGCTGTCGGTCGTCATCAAGGAACTGATGGCCCAATATGCTTTCCGGGGTCACCGCTTAACCGGCTTCCTCTCATTGAAGGCGGACGCCTGGCATCATCGCAGCGATGCCATTTCTTCCCTGGTCATCCTGGCGGGCATTCTGTTCGGGCGCTATGTCTGGTGGATCGACGGCGTCCTGACCCTGATCGTCGCGGTCATGATCGGATGGACGGCCGTAGAAATCATCAGTGACGGGGTCAAGCCCCTTCTGGGCGAATCGCCCGATAAGGAAATACTCGAATATCTTTCAACGACATGTGACGGACTGATGAACAGGCCTTGCCATGTGCATCATGTTCACATTCATCGCTACGGGCGGCATGTTGAACTTACCTTTCATCTTCAGCTGCCGCCGGAACTTTCCCTGCGGGAAGCCCACGACCTTATCACGCTGATCGAGAACAAGATCCGGGAAGACCGGCAGATCGAGGCGACGGTCCATGCCGAGCCCGTCGGAGACAAGGTTTCATCCCTGACGTAATAACCCGAAACGGGAGGTGATCATGCAGATGCGTTTTGATCTTATCGGACTGTTTGTGCGCGACCTGAATGCCATGGTCCGGTTTTATCGCGACGTCGTCGGGATCCCGATCGACTGGAACGGCGAAGGGCCCTATGCCGAATTCCGGCACGAAGGCATCCGCTTCGCCATGTACGAACGGGACAAACTGCCGGACCTGCTTGGCAGGACGCCGTCCTACCCCGAGGGATTGAACGGCAGCTTTGAACTCTCGCTCAATGCCGGGGAGCCGCAGAACGTGGACAGTACTTTTGAAAAACTGACCGCGAACGGCGCAGCCGTCGTCTACGCTCCGCGCAACGAACCCTGGCACATGCGTTCCGCCATGATCGCCGATCCCGAAGGGAACCTGATCGAGATCGCCTCCGATTTTTGGGAAGCATAAGACCACATCTCCCAGCGTTCAGCGCTCCCCTTTCAGTGCCCAGTACCCAGTGCTCAGTGCTTAATTTGTGACCGTCGTCACACCTCTCCCTGCGCGATTGATTATCTCCGGAATTTGGCCTAATTTCGGGGACGAGCGGGGACCTATGTCAAAAGCGATCTACATCGTGCTCATTATCTTACTGCCGGTTTGCCTGTCCGGCGTGGTCTGGCATCTACAGGAAAATCTCCCCCTTTTTCCGGATGATGAAAAAGATGCGCTTTCCTGCGTGGCGGACCCCTCCGTTTTTGCGGACACCCTGTGCTTTGTCAGTGCTTGGAGTCCGGGTTTCAGGGAATTCGGCATCTGTGAGGGACTCTTTTATGCCGGGTCCCGAAGCTTCGCCCTGACCTTTGTGACTCAGCACCATCGGTTGATGGGAAACCACGTTCTCAGCGCGGCTTTCCCCGTAATAAAGGGAGAAAACATACGCGCCGGACTTGAATTGCACTACGGCATTTCCGCCATTCCCGGTTTTGAAACACGGCACGGAGGTTCCTGTTCGGGCGCGGTCCGCCTTTTTCCCCATCCTCAATGGCAGGTGATGCTCCGGAGCCGTTACATGCTGGCGTTTCCGCAGGAGCCCGCCGCCGGGATCTTTGAATCCGGGATCCTTGCCGGGATCACGTATGCACCCCTACCTTTCGTCCGACTCTCCGGATGTCTCAGTAAATGTGCGGCCCTTCCCTGGCGTGGCGTTCTTCAGTTGTCCTGCCTTCCGGGAAAAGCGCTTAGCGTTTCGGCGGGGTACGATATCTGGGACCGCGACCTGGCGCTGCGCATCCGGGTGCGGGTCCGCCGCTGGCAGGTGGAGGAAAATTTGCGCTTTCATCCGGTGCTGGGCATATCTCACATGATCTTCATTGCCTATGCTTACTGACCTCATGAAATATATCCGGACCTTCCGGATCCTTGCGGCAGCATCCTTTTCCCTTGCGTCCGGGGAAGATTCGCTCGCTTACCCCGAGCTGTTCTCCGCAGCTCTGTTCGAAGAACCGGGAAACGGCGCGCGTATCGTGACACGTCTTTCCCTGAAAGAGAACTTCAGCTACCAGCACACGGCGGTGCTGGAGCGTGCTCCCTTTACCTTGTACTACACGGGACTGGGAGCGTCCGGCGATCCGGAACAGCTTGTTTCCTGCTCGTTTTCTGCCGGTCCCTTTCGCGCGGGAGCAGGTCGTGGCCGCGTGCATATTGCGAAAGGTTTAATCCTGGGCAATACCATGATGCGTTTCAGTCCCGATCCGGCATCGAATTTCCGCATGGAGGGCGTGAAGGCCGCGATCGGAAATTACACCTATTGTTCTTCTCTGATTTTTGCCGGAGCGCAATGGAAGTCCCTGTCGGCAGATCTTTTTCGTATAAAGGATATCACCGGTGCAAGTCTGCAATACCGGAACAAGGCTCTGACTTCGGGACTGGCGTTTTACCGGACCGCGGATGCGGTCGCGGAAATATGGACTTCACATAGCGGAAAGATCCTGAGCGGCCAGCTCAACGCTTCTTTCTGTCTTTCCGGTGTGAACCATCTTGCCGGGGAGATCCTGATCCGGCAGGGGCCGTTTCGCTGGCATGCCGGCGCGGTTTGGCTGAGTCCGGATTTCACCGCATGCAGCCCCGACAGCAAATGGGGTTCGGGACTGATACCGGGGAGCTGCGGTTTTACGGCCGCCGGGCAGATCCCGGCCGGGTTCTGGAAGTTACGAAGCGCTTTCTATGCGATCACGCATCCGCGGCAACGGGAAAGCCGCTACTGGCTTAGCGCCGGTTACGCGCGTGCGCCTTTTGAGTTCGGCTTGTTCTATGATGAAAAATACCAAGAGTTCATCTCCGCTTCTGCCTGCTTTCCGTTTCCGGAAAACCGGCAGAGCGAACACAGCCGCATCCTGAAGGGCCAGATAAAGCTGGACCTGAGCCGCTCCCTGCATCTGGATGCGCAGGTCCAGGCGGATCTTCTGCACCGCAGTGCCTGTGCCGCCCTGACCCGGCTCAGCTACCGGCATTCGGGAACCTTGTTGCGGCTGCAGCTTTCCCGCGGATACAGCGACGGGACCGTCCTGTACATCCTGCGTCCGGCAAGCGCTTCGCGCTATACCATCCGGCGGATGCCCGTAAACGACATCACGTATCTTGATCTGTTATATTCGGCCATGCTCGGACCGCTGCGCTGCAGCCTTTTGCTGTGCAGCGAGGGTGTCTCGGCCGAATTTGAAATGAAATGGTAAGAAAGGGGTCAAGGTCTTTTCGGCAGCAAGTCGCCGATATCGCCCGACGCCTCAAACCCTGCGATATGCGATGTTCCGCTGAACAGGATCTTCCCGTGCGGGTCACGCAGTTCGATCTCAAGATCGGCGTTGAGACTCTCTTTCATGCTGCGCTCCATTTTACCGCGAACCGGTGCGGTCAGCTTGCCGCCCTGACCTTGTCTCGCGGTCACGGACAAACGATGCTTTCGGTTTTCCAGAGCGAGCCGCAGGGTTTCCTTGTCCGCTTCCATCCTGATGACCTTATGCCCGAGATAGGTCCCGAAGCGTTCCAGCCGTCCGTCATGGTAAAGAAATCCGATCAGTCCCGTGAACCGCAATCCCATCCAGGGGATCTTCGCCACGGAGAGCATGAAAGAGGCCTCGCTGTTCCGGAAGGGATTTGCCTGCATCCACACCCACGATTCCGGGAAAGAGCTTCCCCAGTCCTTCTCAATATACCCCACACCCTTCTCAAAAACATAATCCCGCCCGTTGAAACTGATCTTTCCGCGGATGCGGTGGCTCATCGAAACCACTCCGTGGTAGCATTCCATAAAGGGGATGAAGGTAAAGGCGCCCATGATCCCCGGCGCCAGGAAGCGCGAGGGATACGGGTGCATGTCGCTGAAGGACAGCTCGCCGTGCAGGGAAAGGCCCGGCCGGTCAACCGACAGGCGGATGCCGTCGGCGGAAAAGCGGTTGGCATCGATCGCGGCGTCAAAGGCGGTCCTTGAAAACGTGAAAGCTTCCACGGGAAAGCGGATGTACTCGGTTTCTCCCTGCGAGGTGTTGACCTGGATAAAGGCGTGCCGGTCCCCTTCATGCAGAGACACGCCCGGAATAAAGGCAATGGACGATTGCAGGTCGTCGCAGAGACATTTGATGTACCATCCCTCGAAATAGGCTTTTCGGCGCAGGGAGCCCTGAAAAACGGGCGGATGCAAGAGTCGGTTCATAGTGTTCCCTCCTTGAAAAAACTACGGAATTCTTCCTGAAAATCATATTTATTTTTACACGGCTGCAATATTTGCACGGAACAAATATCCATCCCGCAAATAAATAGGGAGACCGCGCGCAAATCGCTTTGTATCGCTTAAATTTGGGATTAAATTAATCGGATGGCTGAAAACACAAGCAAACATACGATCTTATGGGTTGACGACGAGATCCATCTCCTGCGTCCGCATATCATCTTTCTTGAAGAAAAAGGCTACGAGGTCAAGACCGCCACAAACGGGGTCGACGCGCTCGAGATCATCCGGCACGAGTATATTTCCGCCGCCCTGCTGGACGAAATGATGGATGGCCTGGACGGCCTTGCCGTCCTGGAGAAGATCCGCGAGCTGCGGCCCGGCATGCCCGTGGTCATGATCACCAAGAACGAGGAAGAATCGCTTATGGAAGATGCGATCGGAAAGGAAATTTCCGATTATCTGACCAAACCGATCAATCCTTCCCAAGTGCTGCTCAGTCTGAAGAAGAACCTCGACAGCGCCGATATCGCCCGTGAGATGCGCGCACGGGAGTTCATGGATTTTTATCAGGCCACCAGCGCCGCGCTTTACGGGGGTATCACGTCCCTGAAGGCCTGGACGGCGATCCACGAACGGCTGGCATACTGGCAGATCGAATTCTCCCGGAACATCCAGTACGACCTCGAACACTTTCTGTCGGAACTGCTCGAAAGCGCCAACAAGGAATTTCAGCGGCTGGTCGCAGATTCCTATACCGCCTGGGTCCGGCAGTCCCCCGATATCCCGATGTCCCCCTATGTCATGGACACCTACGTCGCACCGCTGCTCAGGGCGAACAAGAAGACGCTCTTTGTCCTGATCGACTGCCTGCGCTACGACCACTGGTTGGCGATCGCGCCTCTCTTTTATCAGCAGTTCGATACCGAGCTTCGCTCGCACCTCAGCATCCTGCCGACCGCGACCCCCTACAGCCGGAACGCGATCTTCGCGGGCATGTATCCCGACGCTATCAACGTCCGCTATCCCGACCTTTACGCCAATCCGGACAGTGAAGAAAGCATGAACCGCTACGAAGCCCAGCTGATCACCGACTACCTGAAGAAGGAGAACCTGCATCTCAGGAACGGACATTCGTTTCACAAGGTGAGCGATTCCAAATACGGCGACACGATGGCC
>JAFGVT010000135.1 GCA_016937825.1 Fidelibacterota bacterium
CCAGGACGAAGGCCTCCCTGTCTTCCGGGTGAACATGATCCAGATAATATTCCGCTTCTTCCGGGTCCCGTTTCAATGTCGCGGGGTCGACGTCCAGAGCCCGCCAGAAATTGGCGTCTTTCCTGAGCTTGCCGGTCCTCAGGTTCCATTCCCAGAACGCGTTCTTGCTGTAAAGCAGAACCTCGTCAAGGCGGGCCCGGCTTTTCTTGATCTCTTCTTCCTGCTGTTTCCGGATGGAAATATCATTGACGATGGCGTAAATCAGCTTCTCGTCCTCTTCCTCCAGATAGTTCAGAATGACCTGTGCGTAAAACACACCGCTGTCGTGCTTAAGTAACTCCATTTCGTGCGGAGAGGCCTTAAGTATATCGATCTCGGACATAAGTTCATGATAATTGTGAAAGTACCGGTTCAAATTCAGCTTCAGGAATTTCTCCTCGGAATATTCGAACAGCTCACAGGCTTTTCGGTTCACGTCGAGAACCTCCCCGCTCTCGATCCGGAAGATCAGGATCGCACTGTTCGATTGCTCAAGCAAGATATTGTAGCGGTTCGCCAGCCGTTTGGTTTCATGAGCCTGCAAGGTTCGCTGCGTTTCGTATCTTCGGTAACGGTAATGGTAGATCAGGACGACCCAGATCAGCAAAAACAACATGATGATCAGACTGAGCGTCACCCAGAAAAATGTTTTATACTGATTGTAGATCGTAAGGGGGCGGTTCAGAATGAGCGAACCGGCGGGAAGGTCTTTTCTCCGGATCCCCCACCGTTTGAGCTCTTGCCAGTTGAAACGGTATTCATTTATATCCTTGATATAATAGGTTTTATCCTGCAGCTCTCCGAAAAGGATCTGCACCGCAAGCTCTCCGGCGAGTTCGCCCTGTTTACCCGAAAGGGACATTTTCCCGCCCAGAAACCCATATTTCAATCCGACATCGGTATTGACGAATACCGGCGCATTGCATATTTTTGAAAATAACGGATAGTAGTTCCCGGGATCCCAGTAATGCCCCTCGCCGTCAATGTGCCAGATGGAAAAGATGACGATGCTATTGTCAGGCAGTGTCCTTAAACGATCGGCCAGGTCTGCGGTGCTCAGTCCGCTTGTTCCGTCCAGCCAGATGACATCCATGTCATTCAGTGCAAGTTTTTTCAGGGTTTGTTCCGCTTCTTGCCGGTGGGTCTGCCCGGTTTGGGAATTATCGGTCACAACGACGATATGCTCCGTTCCGGGAAAAAGCTTAAGGCCCAGCCGGATATTCTCTTCGAAAGGCAGGTATTCTTCCACGCCGGTGAACACCGGGCACTTTTGGGGAATAGCCGCAACATCCGAACTGATGCCGCAAAAAACGATCGGCACCGAATGGTAGGCATGTCCCATTTCGAACAAGGTATTCAGGGCGTCATCGTCCGAGACGATGATAAGGTCAAGGTAATCCGGGGGGAACGATTCGATATTGTTGGTGAGGGCGGTCTTCCACACTTTCGGATTCCGGATGCGTTTTGAGTCCAGATTCTCTATATGGATCTCCGCATTGAGCCCGTGCCGGTAGAACACATCCAGGATCCCCGTCGTAATGCCATCTGTCCAGCTGTAGCCCTGATGGTAGGAATTGACGATCAGAATATGTTTCCGCAAGTTGAATTCAAATTCATTGCTGTTTATTCTGAGGGATGCCGTGTCCTCAACATTATCGGCATGAATTCTGAAGGGAAGAGCGAGAACGCCGATCAGCATCAGGACGCAAAAGGTCATTCGCAAAAGGAGTTCCGATCGTTTCATGTTTAATACTGTACGCTGTTTTCTGGTCTTATCATCGCCGAGCTCTCTCTACACTCTGACTTAATGATGAATTATAACAAGAAATGCAAATAAATAACAGGTTTTATTTTTCAGAACCCCCGGGAACGCATTCGCTCCAGTCTGTTTTCAAGCTGCTCGCGGTATTGGACGGGATCGCGGGGATTTCGTGCGACTCCCGTACGGACCGCGGCTTCGGCAACGGCGGCGGACTCCCGGATAAAAACCCGGGGATCAAAGGGTTTGGGGATCACATAATCCGGTCCGAAGCTGAAATGGGCACCGCCATAAGCTCTTGAGACCGCTTCGATACAGGGTTCTTTTGCGAGTTCTGCCAGCGCCAGGGTTGCGGCGATCTTCATTTCTTCGTTGATGCAGGATGCCTGCACATCCAGCGCCCCTCTGAAAATAAACGGAAATCCCAGCACATTGTTGACCTGGTTGGGGTAGTCGGACCGCCCTGTCCCGGCAAGCGCATCGCCGCGCACCGCAACGATCTTATCATAGTCGATCTCGGGGGTCGGATTCGCCATCGGGAACAGGATCGGCCTTGCCGCCATACTTCTGACCATGTCTTCCGTTACAAGTCCGCCCGCCGAAAGTCCGATGAATATGTCGGCATCGCGGAAAGCATCGGCAAGCGCGGTATCCTGCGTATCGTTCATGAATTGCCGCTTGTGGCTGTCAAGTTCGTGCTCGCGCGCTTTCCGGAGAATGCCTTTCCGGTCGCACATGAAAATATGTTCCCGCCTCGCGCCCAGGCGGAGGTAATGCAGGGCGCAGGAGATCGCCGCCGCTCCGGCGCCGGAAATGACGATCTTGCATTCAGGCAGGCGCTTGCCCTGGATCTCGCATGCGTTCAGCACGGCCGCTCCGGAAATGATCGCCGTTCCGTGCTGATCGTCGTGGAATACCGGGATGTTCATCTCCCGTATGAGGGTTTCCTCAATATGAAAACATTCGGGAGCCTTGATGTCTTCCAGATTGATCCCGCCGAAGGTGGGTTCCATCGCCTTCACGATACGAATGATCTCCTCGGGATCTTTGGTGTCCAATTCAATGTCAAAAACATCGATATCGGCAAAGCGTTTGAAAAGAACGCCCTTGCCCTCCATGACCGGTTTCCCCGCACCGGCGCCGATATCGCCCAAACCGAGCACCGCCGTTCCGTTCGAGATCACGGCGACGAGGTTCCCCTTGTTCGTGTATTTGTATATGTCCCCGGGGTTCTTTTCTATCTCAAGGCAGGGTTCCGCCACGCCCGGAGTGTAGGCCAGACTCAGATCTTCCTGGGTTTCGCAGGGTTTGGTGGGGCGTATCGAAAGCTTGCCCGCAAGAGGCAGGGCGTGATATTTCAATGCTTGTTCTTTCGAGATCATCGGCACTCCTGGTCATTATTCCCGGGCATTGGGTTCGCAGATAAATTAATATAATTGCCCTGGTATAACAAGGGCTTATCATCGGGAACATTAAGAAAATGGGGTTCATTCAAGTTTCGGTTGCAAAAAATAAAAAGAATAATACTTTCTATTTTGCGCAATTGAATATAAGATACATCATTATCAGAAAAGGCACCACCATGAAGAAGCTGTATACTATTTGGAACCTTGTATTGGTTTCGGTTCTGGGCGTAATGGGCAGCGGCTGCGTTCAGGATCCCGAACCCGAGTATGGCGTTGCTCCCCTGTACGGCGTAGAGAGCGCGGTATACCTTCCCCTGCCCGGCAATGAAGAGCAGGAAGCGACACCCGGGGACAGCGATGCTCCCTCGGAGAACCGCGTGGTCGCCCCAGACCGTCAATCGTGATTTACTTTTTACACGTTTAAACCTTTTATTCCATGAAACTGAAGAAAAAACTTTTCTTACATCTTTTCCGCTTATACCGGAGAAATCGGGCACGGCTTCATCCGCTTAATTATCTGTTCTGGGAATGCACTTTGCGCTGCAATCTGAATTGCGTCCATTGCGGCAGCGACTGCAGCAAGGAAATGCAAACCCCGGATATGCCGCTTGCCGATTTCCTGAAGGTGCTCGATACGGTCACCCCTCACGTTGATCCGCACAAGACAACCGTGGTGCTCACCGGCGGAGAACCCACCCTGCGGCCGGACCTGGCCGAGATCGGGGAAGCCATCACCCGGCGCGAATATCCCTGGGGAATGGTCACGAACGCTTACGCGCTGACACCGGCGTTGTTTTCGCGGCTGATGGCGGCAGGCCTGCGGTCGCTGACGATCAGCCTGGACGGACTGGAATCAGAACACGACTGGTTCAGGGGACGGTCCGGTTCTTACGAACGCGCCTTGAATGCCATCCGCATTGCCGCGCAAACCCCGGGCCTGGTATTCGATGTCGCCACCTGTGTGCATCAGCGCAATATCGATTCCCTGCCGCGGATGCGGAGCATGTTCGAGGATCTCGGCCTGAAACGCTGGCGCCTGTTCATCGTATTTCCCAAAGGCCGCGCAAAGGACAACCCCGAACTGCAGCTGAACCGGGAGCAGTTCCGTTACGTCTATGATTTTATCGTGGAAACGCGAAAACAGGGCAAGATCCTGGCGAACGCGGGCTGCGAGGGATTTCTCGGCGATTACGAACTGGAAGCGCGCTCCTATCCCTTCTTCTGCCAGGCAGGGATCCATATCGGGTCCGTGCTGGTGGACGGGTCCATTTCCGCCTGCCCGAGCCTGCGGGCCGACTATATCCAGGGCAATATTTATCGGGATGATTTCTGGAATGTCTGGGACACCCGATTTCAGATCATGCG
>JAFGVT010000027.1 GCA_016937825.1 Fidelibacterota bacterium
AACAGCCGGTCGGGCGTCATGATCTTTTCAGGCTCATTGTCACGATAATGGCGAATGATCTCAGCGATGCCGTATCCGGCGTAACCGCCGTCCAGCCAGTTGGCATAGCCTTCGCTCATGAGCTTGGTTCCGGGATATCCCAAAGTCCGGTGAGAGATCACATGCGCCAGTTCATGCGCCCCCATCAGGGGATTCTCGATCCCGTAGGGATCCGTATGTTCCCGCTGCCCGGGCAAATACGTAAAGTAGATCGCATTCAGTTTCGGGATCGCATGGCCTCCCCCGCTTGTTCCGATATGTTCCGCCGCTTCGTCGGAATTGTAGAGGTAAATGACCACCTCGTCATCGAAGGTTTTCTGAATGCTGTCGCAAATAACGGTATAGTAAAAATTCTGTTGACTGACGAGGGAATCCCGTTCGTCTGAGGCGGGCGAAGGGACCCCGGAAAAACCTGACGGACGGCAATACAGCACGATCTTCCCGCTTCTCAAACACGTCCAGTCGCCCTGCAGGTCCACCCGTGCAATGAAATCCGTACAGGAGAGGGTGATCAGGCATGCAAAAAGCAAAAGGCAGGATACCCGGTGTCTGTTTTTTTTAAAAACATCCATCATGTCGGCCTCGTTTGCGGTTTTAGGGAATTCAGATCATAACGAAGATAGATATGGACGTTTCGTTCCAGTTTGAAATGAATGACATCCTTTGCGTAAAATAAGGGCTCACGGTTGGCAAATCCAACGATATCATCCCTTGCGGCACCCAGATGGAGAACATCCCCATCCCTGAAACGATACGACAGTTCAAGGCCCGCAAGCGTCTGGTAATAAAACGCCCGGTAGTTCGATTCGAAAAAAGTTACACCAGCGGGATTCACGTCCTCGAGATATCCCGCATTCAGATAGGGCAGATAAAAACGCGCATCGAAATGCATCCGCAGAGCCCATCGGGGACCGATCGTCCACGCTCCCTCAATGCCGGGACCAAGATAGACGTTCAGGTCGCGCGTCCGTTCTTTCGCCCCGGAATGATATGTCAGGACACGATCCTCAATACCGAACCCGCCGATAAATCCATGACGGAAACGGATCGCGTTGCGGCCCGAGAGGGGCATGCTCAGGCGATAGTCAAAACCGGATCGAAAAAGATAGCTGTCATCGCTGTTCAACAGATATTCACTTGCACTGAGCGCGGATCTTGTCATGAATGAAATATCGAAAGTATGGCGAATGCTTTCACCTGTGATCCCATACCGGACTGAGGGGATCACCGACCGGGATGATATAAGGGGATAACCCGCATTCATCGGAAGTCCGGTGCTTTGCTGGGAAAAAGAGCGATACGTCATAAGGGCGAGTCCGGCGCTCCAGTTTCCCGCCGACAAGCAGGAGGTCATGCCTGCAACAACAAGAAGGCAGATCGCCGCTTTCGGCAGGCGAGGCCTTCGTCCCTCTTTCCCCTTAAGCGCTTTCCCGGAGCGGATGCTCATGTCTCACCTTGACGCTAGATTCTGAGTTAACGCATTAAATATAAAAACTGCTTCTCAGCTTTACAAACCAGTTTTCGTTTTATCGCAGGACGGAGCACCCGCTTGCGAGCGCAGAGTCAATAAACCCTTGACTTTTCTGAAACGAGACCATATCTTCTTACACGAATGATTCGTGTTGTAATTATTTGAATAGAAGGAAAGGCTTATGGTTGAGAACGGACGGACTTACGAACAGAGCATTATGAACTCTTTAAGGCGGATCATGCGCGCAGTCGATATTTATTCGCGTAAACTGAACACCGAATTCGGACTGACCACGCCGCAATTGCTGTGCCTTGATATCATGGCAAAGTCAAAGAATATGATCCTGAAAGATCTGGCCAAAGCGGTCAATCTGAGCGAGAGCACGGTCAACGGCATCGCGGACCGCCTTGAAGCGAAGCTTTACGTGGAACGCCGGCGTTCTTCACTTGACCGGCGCAAGGTATTTCTGGTAGTCACCCCCGCCGGCCATGCGATCCTGCAAAGAACACCGGCCTTCTTTCAGGACAGGCTTTCCGCTTCCCTGTCTCTCATGAGTGAAGCCGAACAACAGGCGATGACCGAATCCCTTGAACACATTGCGGCGCTCATGGAAACCGAAAAGTGGATGCAGCCTCAGGCTTTAACTTGACATCGAAGAGGAAACACATGATATCTGAACAGCAAAAACATATTTACGATGAAATTGAAGGTGGAACCCGCAGTAATTGGCATGACTGGAAATGGCAGGTCCGCCACAGCATCCGCAGTTTGGAAACCGTTGAAAAACTGCTGGGCATTCGGCTGCCGGACGATCTCCGGGAGCAGTACGCGAAGATCACCTCAAAATTCCCGATGTCCATTACGCCCTATTATCTTTCCCTGATCAATACCGACGACCTCAAAAACGATCCGATCTTCCGGCAGAGTTTTCCCGTCATCGATGAACTTCGTGTCCTGAAAACGGACATGGCGGACCCCCTGGGAGAAGATAAGGACAGTCCGGTTCCCTGCATTACGCACCGCTATCCCGACCGAGTCCTCTTTCTCGTCAGCAACACCTGCGCCATGTACTGCCGTCACTGCACGCGGAAACGGCGGGTCGGTGACAAGGACAGCATCCCCGGAAAGACCCAGGTGATCGAAGGGTTAGACTATATCCGCAACACGCCCCGCATCCGGGACGTCCTGCTCAGCGGCGGCGACCCCTTTCTGCTCTCTGACGAGTACCTGGACTGGATCCTGACCGAACTGCGCAAGATCCCGCACGTGGAGATCATCCGCATTGGGACCCGCACCCCGGTGGTCCTCCCCTATCGTATCACGGACGAGTTGGTTGAGATGCTGAAGAAACACCATCCGGTCTGGATAAACAGCCATTTCAATCACCCGCGCGAGATCACGGCTTCCTCGCGGGCGGCGCTGAAGAAACTTGCGGATGCCGGCATCCCTCTGGGAAATCAGTCGGTGCTGCTGGCGGGTGTCAACGACTGCCCGCGCATCATGAAATCCCTGGTCCACAAACTGGCCGTCAACCGCGTCCGGCCTTATTATCTTTATCAGTGCGATCTTTCCGAGGGACTCAGTCATTTCCGGACCCCGGTCGGGAAAGGGATTGAAATACTTGAAAGCCTGATCGGGCACACGAGCGGGTTCTGTGTCCCGACCTATGTGATCGATGCCCCCGGCGGCGGCGGCAAGATCCCGGTCATGCCCAATTATCTGATCTCCTGGTCCACCAATAAGGTGGTGCTGCGAAATTACGAGGGCGTGATCTCAACATACCGGGAACCCGATTCCTACGAACCGGCCTTCTGTGACAGGAACTGCGAGGATTGCAGTCTCACGCTGCACCTGGATGACGCAGAAGAATACAAAGCCGTGGGGATCGAAAAACTTCTCGCCGATTACGATAAAACCATCTCGCTGGTCCCCGAGAACAATACACGCTATCATCGCAGGAAATAAAGGAGCGCCATGACGTCAAATTCTTTCGACCGGGTCGAGATCCTTTCCTGCGGGTCCCGGAGCCAGCATGGCCACACCACTAAGCGCATCTATCTGATCCGTGCCGCATCCGAAGGATTGGCGACGCTTCCGGACAGGCTCATCGACCTGGCAAGGGAGAATCGTTACGGCAAGATCTTTGCTAAGCTTCCGGAATCGCAAACGC
>JAFGVT010000028.1 GCA_016937825.1 Fidelibacterota bacterium
AGGCCTCAAGGTTGTGCTGATAGAATCTTTTTCCTATGTCGGCGGCATGGCGACCGGCGCACTGGTCTCGCCCTTCATGCCGCATCATGTGAAGGGAAAGCCCCTGGTAGCGGGAGTTTTTGAAGAATTGAAGAACGGGATGCGCGTGCGCAAGGGAATGATCGACAACGGCTTTTCAGCGGACGTCTTTCGGGACGTCGCTATGGACCTGTTACAGGATGCGGGCGTTACGCTGATGACGGACGCCGCCTGCATTGAGGTCCATCGCGATACGGCGCGGCTGAGCGGAATAGACGTTCTGCGCAAGGGGGAGATCCTCCGAATTGCGGCGGAACAATTCATTGATGCAAGCGGTGATGCTGTGCTTGCCTATCTGGCGGATGCACCCTGCGAACTCAGCGAAAGACAGCAGGCGATGACCGTCTTTTTTCATATGAAAAATGTGGATTTTGCCCGGGCGCTTACCTATGTCCGGGATGAACCGGACAATTTTTTCCCCTGGTCGTCCAAACTGTATGATCCCTCCCGCATTGTCTCTGTCGCGGGATATCTTTCCGAAGTCCGGGAAGCGCACAAACAGGACTGGCTTTCCGATGCGGTGGACTATGTATTCTACTGCAGTCTGCCGGAACCCGGAAAAGCCTCGTTCAACTGCGTCAATCTGCTCGGATATGACGGCACCCGGAGGGCCGATCTGCAGAAAGCCTGTACCGAGGGACGGTCGCAGATCGCGGACATTGTCCGGCTTTTGAAGAACGGCGTGCCCGGATTTGAGAATGCCGAACTGGACAAGGTTGCGGACCGTGTCGGCATTCGCGAAACAAGACGTGTGATCGGGGATTATGTCATGACGGGGGAGGATATCCGTTCCTGCCGGAAATTTGAGGATGCCGTGGTCAGGGGCTGTTACGGGATCGACATCCACGGGCAAAAGGATGAGGACGACGTTATGGAAGATATTCCCGAGGGAGAATACTACGAAATGCCCAAGCGCGCCCTATTCGTCAGGGAGGCGGAAAATCTTCTGGCGGCGGGACGCTGCATGTCCGCGACCCGGGAAGCCCATGCGGCGCTTCGCATCATGCCGACCTGCGCCGGAATGGGAGATGCGGCCGGACGCATCGCGGCAAAAGCTGTCCTCGAACATAAAACGCTGCGGGAAATATGACGGAGAGAATAATAAAATACGGACTGCCTGACATTCGCTTCGGAACGGACGGCTGGCGGGGTATCGTCAATACCGAGATCAACGGGGATACGGTCGGGATCGTTGCAGACGCCTTTGCACGCTATCTGAGGGAAAACTCCGATCATCCTTCCTGCATCGTGGGTTTTGACGGCCGCCGGGATTCCCGTAACTTCGCGGAAATATTTGCTTCCGTTTTAAAACAGGAAGAGATCAATACCTTTCTTTCCGACCGGATCACGCCGACACCTTACGTTTCGTATTACACCCAAAAACATAAACTGAGCGCAGGCGTCATGATCACCGCGTCGCATAATCCGGCGCACTATAACGGGATCAAATTCAAGGGTCCTTACGGAGGACCCTTGATGACCGGAGAAACCCTGAAAGTGGAAAACCTGCTTTCGCACAGTTATACCGAAGGCGAACGGCCGGACAGCGTCAACATTGTTTCCGATTATGATCATCATATCGATGAGCTGATCGATTTCGCCGCGATCGAGAATGCCGGACTGAAACCTTTGATCGATTCCATGGGCGGCGCCGGTGAAACCTATATTCAAAATATTTTGCAGCGGCACAGCATACAGGCGGAAACGATTTACGCCAAGGCAGCCCCCGATTTCTCGGGGCGTTATGCCGAACCCATCGAGAAGAACCTGGGACCCTTGTCGGCGGCCTTAAGGGAAAACAAGGCTTACTGCTGCGGTTTAGCCACGGATGGAGACGCCGATCGCCTAGGCGTGATGACGGAAAACGGCGAATGGCTCAGCGCTCAGGAAACCATTCTTTATCTTAGCGACTATATACTCAACACCCGTAACGCGGACGGCGCGATCGTGATAACCTCCTCCGTAACGGATAAGATCTCCGGACTGGCTTCTCCGCATCATCCTCTCAGGGAAGTGCAGGTGGGATTCAAATATATCTGCGAGGCCATGCTGAACGAACCCGTGGCGATCGGCTGCGAAGAAAGCGGAGGTTTCGGCTTCGGGATGCATATTCCCGAGCGGGACGGCATTCTTTCCGCACTGATCTTTCTGGAAATGCTGGCAAGGTCCGGCTATGACCGTTTATCCGACTTCGTCAGGACAAAACGGCGGCAATTCGGGGAGATCCATTACCGGCGGATCGACCACCCCGTGCCGCATGCCGGCAGAACCCGGATTTTACCCCTGCTTTATGAAAATAATTTGAGTACATTAGCGAAATTCGATGTCAGCGGCACAGAGACCTTCAACAGCAGCCGCGGGATCATTAACGGATTGAAATACCGGTTGAAAGGCGGCTGCAGATGGCTGCTTCTGCGCGCTTCGGAGACGGAACCCCTGATGAGGGTCTATGCCGAAGGCCAAACGTCGGCGGAAGTCGAAGCTATCCTGAATGCCGGCCTATCGATCGTTTCGGAGTCGTATGAAAAAGATCGTTGATCAAAAGACCTTCAAAGAACTTCAGAAGGATGCCGATTATGCCTGCATCCGCAATCCGGAAGGCGTTTTCCCCCCCTATGAATATCAGCCTCTGAGCCCAAAACGTCCCTTTCTTGAAGACTTGTCCGCCGTCGTCAGCGACATGGACGGCACGACCACCACGACCGAGAATCTGTGCATTCATTCTCTTGAGATGATGGTCCGCAGGATCAGCGGTAAAACGGACCTTGACAGCTGGGCCGGATTGGACAGATCCGCAGATTATCCGCATATTATCGGGAACAGCACCACACGCCATGTCGAATTCCTGATCGAAAAGTATCAGGCGATGATCGATCCCTCCGCGCTGATCAAGGCTTTTCTGGGATCGGCGCTGTGGTTTTTCCGCAACGGTAAGGATGCCCGGCGGATCGCCGAAGTGGCGCTGACCGCCCGCCTCGTCGCATGCGGAGATCTTGAACATGAACTGCATTTATCCGATAAGGCCTTGATCGAACGTTATGTCACTATCTGCCGGATCGATTCAAAAAGCAAGATCGTCCGCTGCGCCGTGGATATTTATTACCGGCGCTATCATGAGATCCTGATGGCCATCGATCAGGGGACGGAGATCCCGAACGCCGAAATGCTTCACGGTATGTCCCGGGACAGTCTGATCGAACCCATGCCCGCGGTGGCGATCTTCATCTCCCTGATCAGGGGACTGATCGTCCCCGATGAGGCCGTCGCGCTCGTTCCGCGCTTAAAAGAAGCTTTCCGGGAAAAATCGGGAAGGACCTTTATGGGCGGCGATACGGAGAACGGGGTCCGCCGCCTCGCCGAACGCTTCAGCTCCCGCCCGGTCCGGCTTGCTCTGGTGACATCCAGCATTTTCTATGAAGCCGACATTGTCGTAAAACAGGTTTTTAAGGCTATCTGCAGGGAGATCACGGATTGGGAACTGAGCGAAAACACCAAAAACAGATTGATCCGTCACTTTTCGGATTATCATCTCATCTATGACGCCTTTGTGACCGCGAACGATTCGCACGAGATCCGCCTGAAACCTCATCGCGACCTTTACAGCATCGCCTTGTACCAAATGCATATTTCCGAAAACGAACGGAATTCTGTCATGGGGTTCGAGGACAGCGAAAGCGGAACGATCGCATTGCGGGCGGCGGGGATCGGCTGTGCCGTAGCCCTGCCCTTTGCCGAGACGGCCGGACACGATCTGTCGGCCGCCGCTCATACCGTTCAGGGCGGTCTTGCGGAAGTAATTCTTCAACATCATTGCTTTCTGGAGTCGTGAATATCCATGCCGAAACCCTCAGAAAATAAGATCTTCCACGTGATCTCCAATACGCACTGGGACCGCGAATGGCGTTTCCCCTTCCAGAAAAACCGCCAGCACCTGGTCGCCATGATCGATTCCGTGCTGGAAATTCTGGAAAATGATCCCGACTACCGTGCTTTCCATCTGGACAGTCAGTCCATCGTCCTGCACGACTATCTCGAGATCCGCCCTCAAAAAAGAGCCCTGATCGAACGGTTCGTTCGTGAGAAACGCCTTTTCATCGGTCCCTGGTACATTCTGCCCGATGAATTTATGGTCAGCGGCGAGAACCTGATCCGGAACCTCTTGCTCGGTCACGAGACATGCCGCTCATTCGGGCGCGTTTCCAAAGTCGGCTATTCGCCCTTCTCCTGGGGACAGATATCGCAATTGCCTCAGATCTACGCGGGGTTCGGCATCGATCTGATCATGTTCTACCGCGGCGTGAATTCACTGGACAGCCCCAAAGCGGAATTCCGCTGGATCGGCGCGGACGGCACCGAAGCTCTGGCTTCGCGTTTTTCCACGATGCCGAGATACAATTTTTATTTTTTCATCTACCGGCCGGTCCTCTTTGATGAAACGCCTGCCGATATCGAATACGGCTGGGACAGGGGAGGAGCGCCCTTCCATTTTGCCGATATCGGCCTTTATCACGAAGATTACAGCCTGCTGAAACCTGAAGCCACCTATTATGAAAAGAATGTTGTCGCCTGGACGCAAAAACTGATCGACGAACAGCTTGACGATTTCACCACGCCCCATGTCATCTGGATGGAAGGGCACGACAGCAGCGGCCCGAATCCCCTGACCACAAAAATACTGCGGGATATTCGCCGCCTGATGCCGGATGCGGACGTCCGTCATTCCACCCTGGAAGATTATGCGAAAGCCCTGAAAAAGGATGCGGATCTTGAAAAACTGAAGATCGTCAAGGGAGAGCGCCGCAGTGCGCAGGCCGATGCGCGGAGCGGGAACCTCTACGGGTATATCACCTCGGCGCGCATGTATCTTAAACAGATGAATACGGATTGTGAACGATGGCTGGAGCGCTACGCGGAACCCGCCTATACCCTGGCAGGCATTCTGGGCCACGATATCAGCGACGATTCTCTGCGGATCGCCTGGAGAATGCTGCTGGAGAATGCCGCCCACGATTCCATCGGCGGGTGCAGTCTCGACAGCATTCATGAAGATATGGTGAACCGTTACAAGCAAGTTCGCGAGATCGCGCAAAGCGTTTTCGAAAAAGCCTGCAAATATCTTATCTCGAACACAAATTGTCCCGGAAATTCCCCGAACGACATCCATCTCAGCATCCTGAACACGACCCAGTTCCTGCGTTCGGAAACCGTCGAGGCGCATGTCGATATTCCCTTGTCCTTCGACCGGGGATCCTTGCGGATCCTTGATCGCAACGGACGTGAATTGCCCTGTAAAATACTCTCCCGTGCGCCGTCGGAACCCGTCCTGGAGCAATTGACGGACCGCCCCATGTATTATGCTATGATGCGCTATCATGTGCTCCTTCACTTCTGCGATCTTTCTCCCTTCAGCATCAGCACCTTTCACGTCCATCCGGAAGAAGGGAGCGTTCCGGCCGCCGGGCATGCCATTGTCAGGGCCGCCCGTCTGGAAAATGACGTCCTGTCCGTTGAGGTCAATCCGGACGGAACCCTGAACATCCTGCATAAGGCCAGCGGAAAAATACTTGATCATGTCGGCTGCTTTGAGGATGAGGGCGAAGCCGGCCATGCCTGGGTGCATGAAAAACGGGGACCGGTTTTCACGACACGCAATATGCCGGCCGTGATCCACGTCCTTCGGGATAACGAACTGCAGCAGCAGGTCCGCGTGATCCATCGTATGCCGATGCCCGGGGATCTGAAGGAACGCATGCAGGGGATTGCATCGAAGAACATGAAGATCGACACTCTCATCACCTTAAATAAGAATTCACAATATGTTGAATATCAAGTAAATATAGACAATCTCTCCGAGGACCACCGCGTGCGGATACTCTTTGATACGGGACGCGTTTGCGAACATTCCTATGCGGAGGGACAGTTCGATATTGTCAAACGCGGAACGGATCGTCCGGATACCTCCGACTGGATCGAACAGCCCATGTATGACCACCCACTGTATCACTTTGCCGACCTGCGCGATCGGGAGGGCGGATCGGCGATCTTCGTCGACGGATTAAAAGAGTATGAAGTTCTGCCCGACCGCCGGACTCTGGGTCTTACCTTGTTCCGCGCCTTCCGTTATGTGATACAGCCCAGTTCAAAACAGGATTACGCCGGACAAAAGGGCTCCCAGTGCCTTGGTTCTCAACAGGCCCGGTTTGCCTTTTGTCCTTATGACGGCACGCTGTCACTGATGCAGGTTAACGCGGCAGCGCTCACGTACAATACACCCCTGCGCCTGATGCAGCACGGCAATACGCAGGGATCCTTGGACCCGGGGACTTCCTATATCCGGCTCAGCAACGACCGTGTGGTAGTATCCTGCCTCAAGGAAACTCAGGACAGGGTGAAGGATACGTACATCCTTCGATTATATAATCCCACGGAGGAAACGCAACGGACAACGCTCACCCTGGATCTCCCCATAAAGAAAGCCGAGAGAACGGATCTTGAAGAAAATGCTTTGAATATGATCCCGCTCAAGGATAAGCAAATGAATTTGACACTGGAAGCCAAAAAAATACTGACGATCAGACTATACCGCTAGAAAAGGACGGATAAGGCCTCATGAACAAGAACAAATACGGCTATGTGGATGAGAAGAACAGGGAATATGTGATCACCGATCCCCGAACGCCCCGGCCCTGGTTCAATTATATGTGGAATGAACAATACGCCGGACTTATCTCGCATACGGGCGGCGGGTTCAGCTACTATAAATCCGCGCGGGACAACCGTATCACGCGCATGCGTTACAATTGCCTGCCCTGGGACCGTCCGGGACGTTACATCTATTTCAAAGATACCGAGTCCGGCGAATACTGGTCGCTTTCCTGGGCACCGACACTTCAAATTCCTTACGATCGTTACGAATGCCGGCACGGCAGCGGCTATACGAGCATCCTGACCGAATACAAGGGCATTCGTGCAAAACTGACCTATTTTGTCCCCAATGAGCTTAGCGGTGAGGTATGGCATGTCGAGTGCGAAAACCTGTCCGGCAGGGACCGCATGCTTGAAGTTTACGCCTATACGGAACTTTTGATGGGTAACGCGCTGAACGATCTCATCAATCAGCCGAACGACAAGCATTTTACGGAGATCTTTTTTGATCCGGACCAGCAGGCCCTTTGCGCGACACGCCGGTATTGGGTCCTGAACAAAGGGGTCAGCGTCAAACAGCCGAACATTGCCTGGCAGTACCGGGTTTTGTTCACGACCACCCTGCCCGTGAAAGGATTTGATTCCTCCCTGGATGAATTTATCGGCAAATGGCGTTCGGAGTCCGATCCTCAGGCGGTCGTAAACGGAAAAATGGGCAATACGGAGATCACGGCAGGCGACCCCTGCGCGGCGCTGCAGTCCGGTCTGCCCCTCAAAAAAAATGAAAAGACCGGCTTTTCCGTTCTGATGGTGCTGTCGGACAAACAGGGATCGGAAGATCCCTTTACCCTGATCGGAGGCAAGAAGCTCTCAGATCTGCGCAATCATAAGCTGATAGCCCGGGAATTTGACGGCTTGAAGGCCAAATGGGACAATATCTACGCAAGCATCGACATTCACACGCCCGATCCGGAATTGAACGTCATGCTCAATACCTGGAATTTCTACCAGACGCACGTCACCTTCGATATGGCCCGGAATGCGGGGTATTATCACGGGGGGCTTTTATTCGGCACGGGGATCCGGGATCAGTTCCAGGATATTTTCGGAGTGCTGCTGAGCCGTCCGGATCGTGTCAGAGAACGGCTTTTGGACGCTCTTCAATACCAGTTCGTGGACGGTTCGACACTTCACAATTATTTTAAACTCGTTAAAACGGGGGAGCGGACCCACCATTCGGATACGCCGCTCTGGATCCCTCTCGGCATTGGAAACTATATTAAGGAAACCGGTGACGCCGGTATCCTGAATGAGGTCGTGACCTTTTACGATACCGGAAGCGCGACGGTGCTGGAACACATGAAGCGGGCCCTGAACTATGCGCTCGACCAAACGGGAGAACACGGGCTTCCGAAGATCATGAACGGGGACTGGAACGACACCCTTGACCATATCGGTAGCGCCGGAAAGGGAGAAACCGTGTGGGGAGCCTTTTTCCTCGCCTTTGTTCTCAAAGAAACTGCGGATCTCATGAGATATGCCGGATATACCCAGCTTGCTGATGTCTATGTCCTAAGCTTCGAAAAGTTGAGCAAAACGATCAATGACATGGCCTGGGACGGGAAGTGGTATTTGCGGGCTTTCCGGGATAACGGCTTGCCTGTCGGAAGCGCAAAGGATTTGCAGGGCAAACTCTTCCTGAATGCCCAAAGCTGGTCCGTGATCTCGGGGGTGGCGGATAAGGGCCGCGCCGATCTGGCCCTAAAATCCTGTCTTGACCATCTTGAAACACCCTTCGGCATGCAGATATGCTGGCCGTCCTATACCGTGATCGACGATTCGGTCGGCCTTATTTCCCGCTGTGTCCCGGGTAAGAAAGAGAACG
The DNA here is from genome assembly GCA_016937825.1 of Fidelibacterota bacterium. GTDB lineage: Bacteria > Fidelibacterota > Fidelibacteria > Fidelibacterales > Fidelibacteraceae > M50B103. Next base: position 8,609 of record JAFGVT010000028.1, read on the forward strand.
GCGCCATTTTTAACCATGCCTCTTCATGGTTCGTCCTGGCCGCACTGCTTCAGGGAAGATCCGAGGACGCCTATCGCATCTACCGTAAGATGCTGCCGCTCAACGCCAGCCGGCAGGCCGGGATCGACCGCTATGAGACCGAACCCTATGTTTTCAGCGAATACATCACGTCTCCCGATCATCCGACGCAGGGACAGGCTTCCCATTCCTGGCTGACCGGAAGTGCCGTGTGGATGCATTATATCGGC
>JAFGVT010000136.1 GCA_016937825.1 Fidelibacterota bacterium
CTTAACGACGATCCCGTCGATATCATAGGGAAGGCTTTCCCTTCCGGCCTCCATATCGCGGAAATAGGCGATCATATCCGCTTCGGTTTTCAGGACCTTGTTCAGGGGGTTGGTCGGGAATCCCCAGGTCCGCAAGCGGCTTATGAATTCCCAGTGCGTGTCAAGGCGGGTCCCTTCGATCCTGCCGGGAGCGTAAATGAATATTTCCAGAGGACGCCGGGCGGTGACGGCGGAATCCAGCTGACGGAGGGAACCGGCGGCCGCATTCCGGGGATTGGCAAAAAGTTTTTCCCCGCTAAGCTCACGTTCCGCATTCAATTGCTTAAAATGTTCTTTGGAGATAATGACCTCCCCCCGCACTTCCAGAAGCCGGGGAAGCGGAGCGCCGTGCAGACGCAGGGGGATCTGCCGGATGGTCCTCAGATTTTCGGTGATATCCTCGCCGGTATATCCGTCCCCCCGTGTGGATCCGGCAACGAACACCCCGTTTTCATAGATCAGTTCGACTCCCAGTCCGTCCAGTTTCGGTTCGCCGATCAGTTCGGTATCGTTCCGGCCGGTATGTTTGACAATCCGCTGATAGAATTCCCTCAATTCGTCCTCGTTCATCGCATTCGCCAGGCTGAGCATCGGGATGCGGTGCTTCAGGGTGCCGAAGCTTTCCAGCACGGCGCCGCCGACACGCCGGGTCGGAGAATCCGGATCGGCGTAATTGGGATGCTGCGTTTCGAGTTCCTGCAGTTCGCGGAAGAGGCGGTCATATTCCGCATCCGAGATCAGGGGGTCATCGAGGACATAATACCGGTAATTATGCTCCCGAAGCTTTTCCTGCAGTTCCCGTATCTTTTTTTCGATGGTATCCATTATTGATCGACATCCCGGGAGGAACAGATATCCACCCCGGTCCCCAGAATATTTCCGATCACGACCTGTCCCGTCCTGACCGGCGCGGCAACGCCGCAGGCATTGATCGCTTCCATAGCCCGGAAAAGCATGTCCCTGGGCAAGGGGGACGCACTGTGAACGGGAAGGCGGGCATGCCGGGAACGTGTCAGCCTGACGGTGGTGGTCAGCATGCGGGTCGGACGGGTAAATTCTTCAATGGCAAAGGCCTCGCCCCGTTTGCATTGATTTCCCTTGACCACGTATCCTTCCCCGTCTTTTTCAAGGGTGAGCCGGCATCCCAGGGGACATACGGTGCAGATCATGTCGTTTGTTATAAGGTCGGGCATCATTATTCCATCTCGGCAAGCGCCGCGACCACCTGTTCGTGGAATCGGGTGATCACGCTGGTCTTGCAGTGATAGTTGTTCGCGATACAGGAAAAGGCGATCAGGCGGCCGGAGCGCGTTCTGACATATCCCGTGTGGCTGCGGACCCCGCCGATATAGCCGGTCTTGACCCGGGCGTTGTTGGCGGCGGGCGTGTTTTTTCCGAAATAAACGACAAAGCCGTAATCTTTGTCGTCTCCCGCCGTCGCAAAGGTATTGTAAAAATCAGGAAAACTGTGACGTTTGGTCATGGCGCTGAGATAATCGCAGAATATTTTCGTCGTGATCATGTTCTCGCGAGAGAGGCCGCTGGCGTCCACGAGGTACATACCGCTGTGTTCGACGTGCAGTTTGTCCATATAGTCTTCGATCAGTTCGGTGCCCGCCCGGGTTGTTCCCGCACCCGTCTCTTCGTACGCCGTCCTGAGCAGGATCATTTCGGTAAAGGTATTGTTGCTCAGCTTGTTGGTGATCTCCGCGATCCGGAAGAGGGGCGGTGACATCACGGTCTTCAACAATTTATCATTCTGATACGTGATCTTTTCGTTATTGATCGCTTCCGTTTTTACCACGGGGATATTCGCCTTGACCAGGCCCTGTTTCAGGGATTGGGCAGCTAACAGCGCGGGATTGGGCAGGGAGCCCTTGATCGTGAACTTTTCTACGCCCGCCGGAACCGTTCCGTGGAAGACCGCATGGTACTGATTGGGGGCGCATAAGATATAGCCCTGGTCCCCGGAATTTACGGGACCGGTCTTCATCAGGTTCGTATAGGTCAATCCCGGCACGTCGGGACGAAGGCCGATCACCTCGGCGGGATCCCCTTCTTTGGCACCGGGCTTGAAGTCAAGGTAGTATTTATTGTCTGAGAAACATAAGGCCGTTAAGCCGGCGCCGTAATAATTGCCCAGATCCTCCCAGGTCCAGGTCCCGGGCACATGATAGGGTTCATACAGGGATTCGTCCGCGATCACGGCCCCGTCGATCGCCTTGATCTCCTTCCGTTTGATCGCCTTGACCCATTCCGAAACAAGTTTTTTGCTGTTGTACACGCCGCCAACCTGATCGCCGCCCAGTGTGGGATCCCCGCTGCCGACGATGTATATATTTCCGTGAAGCGTCCCGCTCTGATCGATATTTCCGGAATAGTAGAGGCGGGTCTTAAAGGTGAAATCACCTCCCAGTTTGTCCAGCGCCATGCCGAGCGTTATCACTTTCAGGCTGGAGGCGCAGGCCAGGGACTGGTCGGACTTGTAGTCCGCCACAGGTGCCTCCCCTTCGGCTTCGTCCACATAACGCGCGTACACGCTCCATTGCGCATGCCTGAGTTCAGGGGCACGGGACAGGTTTTCGACAAGTTCCTGCGGATCCCCGGCAAGGAGGAGGAATCCGATCAGGCTGATGGAGATGATTCTTTTAAGCAAACTTTCTTCCCTTTCCTTTATTTGTAAAATTATCGCTTAATCTTTCGGTTTCAAAAACATTCCTGAGAGTATACCGGGCTTCGTTCATCGCCGGAAGATCTGAGGGATGGGGATTTGGGACCAGAGCATCTCGCACATGTCCGTCAGGCTTTTTGTATTGAATACCCCGCCTTCGATCCAGTCCACAAAGGGACCGAAGGCATCCGGGTAATGCATGGGTTTGATCGCGGGCATCGCCAGCCATTCGACGACCTCCGCAGGATCCAGTTCCTGCATGTGTTTCCCGAACCCCAGCTGTTCAATGGCCATGGCATTGGCGATCTGTTCGGCCTGGCCGGCGATCGGCTTGGCGAGGGTTTTCACACCCAGGTCAAAGGATTCGCTATTTGCCAGGAATCCGCCATGCAGCACGGCTCCCTCGGAGGAGGCCAGGGATTCCAGAAATTTTTCCCTGTTTTTGGGAAACAGGAAAATATTCCCTTTTTCCCGGTTTTTATTCACATCGGTGAAAAAACAATAATCGTATTCAGGAGGACAGGCGCCCAGCAGTTTCAGAACATTATTCGGATTTTCATAGGGCAGATAGACAGTGATGCGTTTCCGTCCCCCGGCATTCACGGCGGTTTTTTGCCCGCCGATCAAAAACGGCGGCATGATCGGAAATCCGAAGTGATGCCAGTGCACCGGCACCGCAAAGTCGGCGGGAACAAAATATTCCATGATCGTACGGGTCATGACCTGCAGCGTGGGATAGGGGACATCGTACTGAAAGGAATACTGGTGACTGACCCCTATCGAAGGGATCCGGTTCTTTTTGGCTACCTGGACCGATACCGGTTCGTAATCCGTGATCACGAGGTCGATTCCGGAGGCATCATAGGAGAGGATATCCCGCACATAAGAAAATGCATCAAGGCGGGGTGCTGTTTTAATATAGTTGATCTTCCCGTTCTCGGTGACATAGGTCAGTCCCTTGAATATTTTGTACGGTTCGAACAGTTCCGCATCGGGAATGTCCTTTTGCTGAGAGCCGCTGAAGATGACCTTGACTTCGTGTCCCCGCCGGCGGAGTTCCTTGACGATATTGCGGGATTTGCCGATATGGCCGTTCCCGGTTGTCTGAACTCCATATAAAATATTCATGCGGTTCCTTTTATATTAAGCGGTTTTTACAGGAAAATATACGTGAAGTGAAGATAAAATACAAGCATGAGATCACGGGGATTTTCTACGGTTCGAGCCGTTTTATGAAAGAAGCTGTTCGGTTTGAAAGCATTTGTTCGTATATTTGTCCGGAGATACTATGACAGCGGCACCAGAGATCAAGATCATCGGCTTTGACGCGGACGACACCCTGTGGGACAACGAGCCTTATTACCGTTCTCTTGAGGATGTTTTTTGCGAGGTCATGAAAGATATCCTTCCCCCGGAGGAAAGTTCAAAGGAACTGTACAAGACCGAGGTCAGCAATCTTCCGCTCTACGGCTACGGTTCAAAGGCCTACACGCTTTCCATCCTTGAGACCGCCCTGCGGCTGAGCCGCGAACAATTGCCCGCAGCGTCGATCGCCCGGATACTGAAAGCGGGAAAACAGCTTTCGGACTCCCCCCTGAAGCTCCTCGATCATGTGGAAACGGTGCTTCAGAACCTGGCACCGTATTATAAGCTGATCGTCGTGACCAAAGGGGATCTGATCGACCAGGAACGTAAATTAAAAAAATCCAGGCTGGAACGCTATTTCCATCATATCGAGATCATGAGCGACAAACAACCCGGCGATTACGAAAAATTGTTCCGTCACCTCGATATACGCCCCGAAGAATTCCTGATGGTCGGAAATTCCCTCCGGTCGGATATTCTGCCGGTCGTCGAACTCGGCGGATATGCCGTCCACATTCCCTACCACACGACCTGGCTTCATGAAAAGGTCGGGGACATACAGCTGCCCGCTGAACGGTTCAGGGAGATCGCTTCGATCCTGAAACTCCTTGACGAATGCCCCTGGATTAAGTTGAAACCTTAAGGTATCCTATCCCCTCTCCTGTTTTTTACCGCCATGTAAAAACGGCGCAAATGCGCCGCATGTTCTTTCCCTTGCTCTTTTTTCAGTCTCCTAGCCTTCAGCATTTAGCCTTTAGCTTTTAGCTTTCAGCTTTTAGCCTTTAGCTTTTAGCTTTCAGCTTTTAGCCTTTAGCTTTCAGCTTTTAGCCTTCGGCTTATAGCTTTTAGTTTTCAGCCTTCTGACTTCTTTATTCTGACTTCTGTATTTTGACTTCCGTCTTCCGTCCAGCTCTCAAATGACAGTTCCCTCGGGTATGACCGCATCTTTTTTCACAACCACGATCCCGTCACGGATGCAGTAGGTATCGGTTTCGAAGTTATCCAGCTTGTCTTGATTAACGATCCGGACATGATCGCCGATACGGGCGTTCTTATCCACGATGGCGCCCCGGATCACGCAGTTCTTTCCGATCCCGAGCGGAACGCTGCTGCGCCTGTCCGTCTCAAAATAATCGTTCCCCATGATGTAGCTGTCATAGATCTCCGATCCTTCGCGGACCACCGAGCGTATTCCCAGGATGCTGTTGCGGATCGTTTTTCCCTGGATCAGAGCGCCTTCGTTGATCAGGGATTGCTCGATCGCCGCGCTGCAGATGCGGGATCCCGGAAGCATGCGCGCATGCGTGTAGATGGGGAAATGCTCGTCGACAAAACGGAAATCGGGGTTGATCTTCGTAAAATTGAGATTGGCCTTATAGAAGGAGCGGATGGTCCCGATATCCTCCCAGTATCCGTCGAAAAAGAAAGCCATGACCTTCCGGTTCCGGATGGATCCCGGAATGATGTCCCCGCCGAAATCATCCTTGGGGATTTCGGACAGCGACTCATACAGGGTTTCGCGGTTAAAAACGTAGATGCCCATGGAGCCCCAGTACGGCCGTTCGGGATCCCCGGTGGCGCTTTTCATGTCTTCCAGCACGTCAGGATCTTTGGGCTTCTCGGCGAATTTGACGATGCGTCCTTCGGAATTCACCTTCAGGATGCCGAATTCCTTCGCATCTTCCCGGCTGACGGCTTTCACCGAGATCGTGATGTCGGCGGCGGTGTCGCGGTGGTGCTTCACGAAATCCTGATAGTTCATGCGGTAAAGATGATCCCCCGCAAGGATCAGGTACTGGTCGAATTTGACATTCTGAAAATGATTCAGGTTATGCCGCACCGCATCCGCGGTGCCCTGGTACCAGTTCATGTTCTCAAGGGTCTGGGAGGCGGCAAGGACTTCCAGAAAGCCCTCGGTGAAATTGTCGAATTTATAGGTCTGGTTGATATGCCTGTGCAGGGATTCGCTGTTAAACTGGGTCAGCACGTAGATCTTACGGACATTGGAGTTCAGGCAGTTGCTGATCGGGATATCGATCAGGCGGTATTTTCCCCCGATGGGGACCGCCGGCTTGGACCTGACCGTGGTGAGGGGAGCAAGCCGTGTGCCGCGTCCGCCTCCCAGAATAACGCTGAGTACCTTGCGCATGTATCACCTCTTACTGATTTAGGGGAAGCTCCGGACCGGCAGTATCCGCAGGAACGAGGTCCGTATCCGGCGTGTGCAGGGTGTTGATCCTGTAATTGCTGAATTTCAGATCAACGTATCCAAAGGAAGATGTCATGGGGACAGCGCCCCGGGGGTTGGGAACGTTTTGTTTTGCCGTTTCCTTGCTTTCGATCATGACGCGGATCTCCGTGGGGAGGAAGATCCCCGGGAACAGTTCTTCCTGGGTAAAATTGATGTCCGCCACCATGTCGGGCTTGTCGATCATTTTCATCTGCGACAGGGTCCAGTTCAGGGTGTCGATCATCGCCAGGAAAATGATCTCTTTCCCTTCAACGGGCTTTACGACCTCAACGAAGGCCACATCGTCCTTCGTATCGTCAAGCTCAATGGTCCGCAGGGATGTCGCATCCTTGACCAGCCGCTCCAGGTCCATCATGAAGATCTCGCCCGGGATCATCAGGGGAACGTTGTCCTCGGTAAACAGGGAATCCGGCCGGATGAAATGTACCACCGTTTCACGGTCCGGGATCGTGGCCTGGGGCATGCGCGAACGGATCCGCAGATCGACGATCATATCGTCAATTTTCTGATAATTCAGGTTGGCCCGGCGGATATAGTAATTCGGATCCACCGCCGGGAGCAGCATCCACAGAATTAAGATCAGTACGCATATTTTTTTCAGCATGAATCACTCTCCTCGTCGATGGGATGGACCGTCCAGTCGCGTTCGGGCACCCATTCCATGATCGTTCCGTCGGGTTTCTCCAATACGACCCGTTTGATGTTCGCATTCGCGATCTGCGCTTTGCACTGGTAACAGACAAATTCATGTCCGGAAATGAAGATCGTGCTGCCGGCCGTAGCATGTCCGTTCCGGGCGGCAAGCGCGATGGCGTTGGATTCCGCGTGGGATCCGACCGCCCGGCAGCGCTCCAGCTGGGTCCCGGAAGGAATATGGTGCAGGTCGCGGTAGCAGAACCCGATCTCGATGCAGTTCTTCTGATACTGCGGGGACCCGTTATAGCCCGTCGAAACGATATCCTTATTGTTCACGATCACGGCGCCCACCTGCCGGCGAAGGCAGGACGAACGCGTTGCGACCACCTTGGCCAGATTCAGAAAATAGTCATCCCAGCTCGGGCGTTCCATAGGGTATCCTCACATTAAAATTCGATCTCGTCGAAGTCCTGTGCAATATGCGTATTTTTAAAAATGTTTTCAACAGCTTTCTGATATATGTTCAGGTCTTTGTAGCGCTCTGAATAATGTGTCAGGACCAATTTCTGAACGCCGTTATCGCGGGCATAGCGCGCTGCCTGCTCCGCGGTCATGTGCCGGAAGGCATCCGCCAGCACCTGTTCGCTCTCCAGGTAGGTCGCTTCCATCAGGACGCAGTCCGCATTCCTCACCAGGCCCGGAACGGCCTCGCAGGCTCCCGTATCCAGGACATAGGCGAATACCTTTTCCTTCGTCCGGTAACTGAGCGCTTCCCGCGTCAGATGCTCGCCTTTCCAGTCAAGGGATCCTTTTTGTTCAAGTTCCCCGACCGCGGGACCTTCCAGTCCGTAGCGCGCCAGCTGATCCGGATCAAAACGTTCTTGGGGCAAGAGCGTCAAGCGGTATCCCAGAACGGGCGTGCTGTGATCGAGTGAAACGCATTCGATCCGGTGGGTGCCGGTTTCTTCCACAAGTCCTGCTTTCAGGGGGTGGACCTCAAACTCAATGCGCCGGGTGTACTGCGAGGCGTTTTCAAGCGCATGAAAGAAGTCCGCGCCTTCTTCCGGGAAATAGATCTTCACGGTCTGCGGCACTTCCATCAGGGACAGGCGCTGCAGGATCCCGGGAAGTCCCAGACAATGATCTCCGTGAAAGTGCGAAATAAAAATGCGGCGGATCCTGCCGGGAGAGATGCCCGCAAGCGTAAATTGCCGCTGCGCCCCCTCACCCGGATCAAAGAGGATGCCTTCCTCCATCCATTCCAGAAAATACGCATTCTGGCTCCGGCTTTTGGTGGGAAGCTGCGCGGCGGTGCCTAAGATATGTAATTTCATGTCGCTTTCGCTTCGCTCAGATCAGGCTGAGCGCAATGGAATTGAGCTTTTCCGAGGGCCGGTCCGAACGGGAAAGCAGGATGAGCGGGACCTGCGCGCCCATGATCAGTCCTCCGACCGGCGCATGCTGAAGTTCGATCATCTGTTTCAACATGAAGTTGCACACCGTGATATTCGGGAAGACGATCAGGTCCGTATCGCCCGAGATGGCCGAGACGATCCCTTTTTTCCGGGCGGCGTCGGCATTAAGGATCACATCGAGCGCCATGGGGCCTTCCGCCTGATATCCGCGGGCGGCGAACAGGTTCGCCAGAACCTGTGCTTCGCCCGTTTCCGGCAGCTTCGGGTTGATTTTCTCCACCAGGGCCGCAAATGCGATCTTGGGTTTTTCACCCAGAATATTTTCGCAGAACGCGACCGCATTTTCCGTAATATCCCGTTTCCGGTCCAGATCGAGTTCGATATTGATCGCCCCGTCCGTCAAAAACAGCAGTTTGTGGTATCCCGGACTGTCGCAGACGGCGATATGGGACAGCAGCTGTCCTTTGCGCAGTCCTTTTTCACGGTTCAGCACGGGGCTCAAAAAGGCCGCCGTCGAAATATCGGCTTTCATCAGCGCATCGCCCTGCCCTTTGCGGACATCCGCAATGGCGCTCCAGATCGCGGCTTCGGGCGAGTCGCAGGGGATCAGCTCGTACTGTTTCAGCCCGCTTTTTTCCGCACAGGCACGGATCGTATCGGGGTTGCCGTAGAGCCGGGCGTTGATATAGTTCTTTGACCTTGCTTCGGTCAGCGCTTCAAATATGGAGGGTCCGTTGGGAAAGACCACATTGATCGTTTTGGGTGACTGAATGTTGATCCGTTCATAGATTTCCTTGTAGCGCATCGTTATACCTCGTTGTTATCGTAATCATAGACCTTCATCTTGCCGTCCAGGATCCGGAATCCGCCGTCCGCCATCGCGCCCAGTTCATTCTCGCCCGGGTAAAAGATAATCTTGAACTGGCCCCCCAGATGCAGCATCAGATGGTCCTGCACATATTCGGAGTACGCCATTCCTCCCGTTACGATCAGGGCGCAGATCTCGAAATCACACACCGCGGACATGGCTCCCACCTCTTTGCGCACCTGGTACA
>JAFGVT010000029.1 GCA_016937825.1 Fidelibacterota bacterium
CCTGGCCGTCAGCGAGCACGGCTACGGAAAACGGTCCGATATCCTGGATTACCGTATCACCAACCGCGGCGGGAAAGGTGTGATCACCCTCAAGACAACCCCAAAGGTCGGCCAGATGGTCGCGCTGAAAGAGGTGGTCGATTCCGACGACCTGATGATCATTACCGCCAGCGGCATGCTGATCCGTCAGCATATCAGCCGTATCAACACCCTCTCGCGGAACACCCAGGGCGTCCGCCTGATCAACCTGCACGACAGCGACAGCATTTCCGCGATCCGCTACGTCATGGAATCGGATGAGAACGGCGACGAACTCCAGGAAATGAAAAGCGACGAAGTATGACAACGATCCCGGAAAAGATCGCGGCCCTTCGGTCGGATATCCAGAAATACAGTCCGCACCCCGGACGGGTGCGGATCGTCGCCGTCAGCAAGAAGCAGCCTTTGGACAAGATCCAGGCCGCCGTGGATGCCGGGATACTGGACATCGGCGAGAACCGGATACAGGACGCGCTGGACAAATTCGCTCAGCGCCCTTTTCCCGGGGTCACCCGTCACTTTATCGGGCAATTGCAGACAAACAAGGCAATTAAATGCTTGCAGAATTTTGATTGGCTTCATAGTTTGCAGACAGAGAAACTTGCACGCATCATTGCGGACAGCGACAACAGGATCCATTGCTTAATCGAAGTCAATATTTCCGGGGAAACGAACAAATCCGGACTTGAGCCGGAAGCGCTGCGCAGCTTCGTGCAGACCGTCCGGGAATACCGGGGACTGGACATACGCGGCCTGATGGGCATGGCGGCCTTTACCGCGGACGAAACCGCGATCCGCGCCTCCTTCGCCCTTCTGCGCGAGCTTGCCGCTTCCTGCCGGGACCTGGAAACGGAGCATGTCCGCCTGCGTGAACTGTCCATGGGCATGACGAACGATTACACCCTCGCGCTGGAAGAAGGCGCGACCATGATACGGATCGGGACCGGACTGTTCGGTCCGAGGAGCAACGAATGAAACTTGACTGGATCGATTTCTCGACGCTTGATCCCGGCCGCGATTTGCCCGCTTCCTGGACCTACACCGCTGCGGAGACCGTCGTGCCGGCGGAGGCGATCGCCCGTAAACGCGGGGCTCTCCTGCTGACGATGCGCCGCGACGCCGTGCCGGCGGAAGCGGTCTATTGGGTCCGGGACCATATCAACGTGTCCGGATACAATCCCCTGCGGGGGCATAATGAGGAGGATCACGGCGTCCGCTTTCCCGACATGTCGCATCCTTACGCCTGCCCGCCCGCGCTCTGCGGAGAAGAGGGCATTCTGATCCGTGCGGGACAGAATCCCGAACATCCGGTGGAGGCCGCCGAGGCGGCGGAGATCGTTTACCAGACCATCCTCGCAAAACATCAGGGCAAAACGGTTTACGCCCTGATCTGCGGAAGCAAGATCAACGCACATGATATCCTTAAAATAATTCAGGGAGAAGACCATGCATAAGAACTCAATGAACAAGGTGATCCTTGTAGGGCGCCTGGGGCAGAACCCCGAACAGCGGGCGACACCCGGCGGCACCTCGGTGACCAATTTCAGCCTCGCAACGAACGAGACCTACAAAGCGCAGAACGGGGAATATACCGACAACACCGAGTGGCACCGTTGCGTCGCGTTCGGCAAAACCGCCGAATACATCGGAAATTTCTTTACCAAAGGCCGTTTGGTCTATGTGGACGGACGGCTCCGCACCCGGAAATGGACCGATGCGAACAACGCGACCCATTATACGACGGAAGTGAACGTGGACACGGCAATGCTCCTGGACCGCGCGAACCAGAACGAATCGGGCGTCTATGCGCCCCCGTCCCAGGGAAGCGGCAGCGGACCGAGGGAACAAAAATTCCCGCCCGAGAACAACGAACCGCCCATGCCGGATAATGAAGAAGAATTACCCTTCTAAGGAACCCGAATGGCCGACCAATTCGAAGACCGTTTTTCAGAAGAGCCCGAAGAAGAAAGTCCGGCGATCGTCCTGTGCCCCGTGTGCGGCGCACCGGTGAACAATCATGCGGCAGAGGAACTGTACTCGGTGGATATCGTGGAGAGCGATTTCCGGGTCCGCACGTTGGATGACGACATTCTGGACACCTGGCTGGTATTCTGCCATCACTGCTTCTACGTGACGCATGATTTTTCACGGATCCCCGAAGAGATCGGCCAGATCCGGGAGGTCGTGTATTCCGACGCATATAATGAACGCTTCAACGATACGAATCCCACGACCCTGGAATTGTTCGAACACTACCTGTATCTGCTGGAACAGGTCCGGGCGCAGCCCATGGCGTTCGCCGATACCTGCCTGCGGATCTCGTGGCTTTACGACGACGACAGGGACAGCGTTCGCGCCGCCGAATTCCGCGGGAAAGCCATTGTGCATTTTGCCAAAGCGCTTCTGACGGGCGGCCTGGACGACAAGGACGTATCGATGATCTACTATTACATTGCGGAACTCAGCAGACGGAACGGAGAATTTGACCGTTCGAAAAAATCTTTGTTGAAGATGAACATGCAAATCCCTATGTTTAAGCGATTATTTGATTTTCAGTCCGCACTGATCCGAGATCGTAATCATGAAGCGGTCGCCATGCCGCGAGAGGAGAACTAAGATGATGATCGATTATCCCGAATTCGAAGCCATGCTCATGGAGCAGGAAGCCGGCGCAACGACCATCCTGTTCAAGTACCTGAATATCCTTGACCGCTATTTCACGGAGAACAGCGAATTGTCAACGGACGCGCAGCGGGAGACCCTCGAATACATCTATCATGAGGTCCGTTCGGCGCATCCCCTGATCGCGATCTTCCCCAATATGCAGAAATACATTCTTGACGAGATCGGGAAGGGAAAGAAAAGCATTCCCGAGATCATCCATGAATACGGCGACATGGTCACAAAGAATATCGACAAGACCATCGCGACGACCGTAAGCAAGCTGATCAAGGACGGATCGAAGATCTTCACCTTCAGCCACAGTTCGGTCGTTCGCAAGGCCATCATGGAAGCCGCCAAGGTCGGCCGCCGCTTCGAGGTCATCCTCACGGAAGCGAGTCCGGTAGGCGAGGGCCTGTCCCTGGCGAAATTCCTCGGAAGGGTCGGCATCCCCGTTTCGCTCTATACCGATGCGGCGATGGAGCTGGCCGTTTCGCGCTGCGACCTTGTGCTGGTCGGGACCGACTGGTACTGGCACCGGGGCTTTATCAACAAGATCGGGACCCACTCCGCGCTGCGCATTGCCGAAGAGCGCGAAAAACCCTTCTATATCCTTTCCGATTCCAGCAAATATATGCCCACACCGCCCTCCGACTGGTCGCGCGACAAGCATCCCGAAAACCAGATCCTGATGGAAACGATCGAAAATGTGACCGTCTACAACCCCTATTTTGAATCCATCTGGTACCGCGGGGTCAGCATGATCAATATCGACGGGGAAATGAAAACCTTCAGCGCAAAGAACGAGATCATCATGTAGGAGGATCCGATCATGTCCCAGTACTACAATTACAAGACCGGCGTATTCATTCTTCTGATGAGCCTCGTCGCCTACCTGATCCTGATCATCGGGTTCTATTACAATGACGCGCTCATGGGGCATACGCCGCAGGCGGCGCGTTACATCGTACTGGGTTTCTTTGAACTGCTCCTGCTGCTGCCGGTTTTATTCTATGTTGTCGGGAACGGAAAATCCGTCAAACATGCCTTCCGCCTCAAACCCGTTTCCTGGCGTTCGCTCCGGGATATCGTTTTCGTTGCCGTCGGCCTGTTCTTTCTGGTCGAACTCGTTCAGACCATGACTAACGCCGTTTTTAATGCGGAACCGGCGCAGATCGCCGACATCAAGGCGATGTATCCGCTGAATTTCATTCTGATACTCCTGGTCAGCGGGGTCATCGCCCCGATCGTCGAAGAGGCGGTTTTTCGCGGATATCTCCTGCGCGTTATGCTGCGCAGCCGCTTCACGCCGCTCGTTGCCATCCTGGTAACGTCCGCGTTCTTCGCCCTCAGCCACCTCAGTTATCAGAACTTACCGGGGATCTTTATCGCCGGAATAATCCTGGGATACATCGCTTATTCCTTTTATTCTATCATTCCCGGTATTATAATTCACGGTCTGTTCAATATCATGGTGCTGGTTGATGTCAACCTGCCGCAGATCCGGGAGCAAATTTTTTATGCAAGGGCCTTTGTCCCCTGGGTGTTGCTTGCCGGCGGACTGCTGCTGCTTGCCGTAGGCCTCTGGAATATCAAGCACAAGGTCGTCATTCACCGCAGACGCCGCGATTCAAACGAGGAAGGAGTTGGTGATGAGAAATAATGAAGTGATCCTGCTCGTCGATACCTATCGCAAGCTGCACCGGCGGGGTGCGAAGGTCAATCTGATCAATCTTGTCGACAAGACCCACCATGCCGATCTTGCGCTGTTATTCCGGTCGTTTACGACCCACGAGCGCCTGTACTTCTTTTCTCTGATAAAAACCAACAGCAAAAAAGCCGAAGTCCTTTCTGAAGCGGATGACAATATTATCGTGGAATTGCTGGGCTCCCTGAAACGTCCGGAGATCATCCAGATATTCCGCGAAATGGATTACGATGACGAAACGAACATCCTTCGCCTCCTTCCTCCGGAAGAACAGCAGGAACTGCTGAAATTGATGAAGGACGACGAATCCCGCGAGATCGAAGCGCTTATGCGCTACGAGGAAGACACGGCGGGAAGCATCATGAACCCCGAGGTGTTTCATCTGCGCGAGGAATACACGGTCAGCCAGGCCATCGAAGAGATCCAGAAGAGCCATGATACCGAAATGGTGTTCTATATTTACGTGACCGACGACCGCACCCATCTCGTGGGCGTCGTTTCCCTGCGGCAGCTGATCCTGAACGATCCGAAAAAGAAACTTTCCGACATCATGGCCGAAGAGGTGGTCAGCATCCGGCCGGAAACCGACCAGGAAGAAGTTGCGCGGATCGCCTCGCGGTATAACTTCGTCGCGGTTCCCGTCGTGGATGACGAAAACAAGCTGATCGGGGTGGTCACCGTGGATGACATCATCGACGTTCTGCGCGAAGAAGCCACCGAAGACCTTCTGCAAATGGCCGGCTTGGGACGCGATACGGACATTATTCTGAAGTCCGCCTGGGAAACCACCAAAAAGCGCTTTCCCTGGCTGCTGGCGACCTATATCGGCGGACTGATCGCCGCGACGACCATCGGCATATTTCACGACCTCTTAAGCAATTTCATCATTCTTGCCTCCTTCCTCCCCATCATTGCGGGCATGGGCGGGAACATCGGCACCCAAAGCTCCACGATCGTGACCCGCGGTCTGCTCTCGGGAAGGGTGAACCCCGATACGGCCTTCAAGATCATTCTCAAGGAGATCCGGGTCGGACTGACCCTGGGCCTGCTTTACGGCGTTATCCTGGGACTGATCGCATTCACCATGTCCTATTTCCTGCATGCGAACGGTTATAACTATCCTTTGAAGCAATGCATTGAACTGAGCATCTCGATCTCTCTGGGTATCGCCACGGCGATGACCCTGGCAACCTTTATGGGGACCATTGCCCCGATCGTTCTGAACAAAATGAAGATCGACCCCGCGATCGCCACCGGCCCCTTTGTTACCACCAGCATCGACATCCTGGGCATCCTGATCTATCTGGCGATCGCCACCGGACTTGTCCGCTTATAAACGATGAAAACGGGACGCATTCTTTGCTTTTTTGCCCTGATGACGGGGATACTGGGTGCGGCGGACACGCTGTTCTTTGATGTTTCCCTGCTCGGCATCCGTTGCGCCGCGGTCGAGATCAGCGAACGCCGGC
>JAFGVT010000137.1 GCA_016937825.1 Fidelibacterota bacterium
GATATGACAGCCTTCGCTTCAAGGTGGATGACGGCGAACTCAGCGACACGGCAACGATCGTCATCGAAGTGCTGGCAGTAAATGATCCGCCCCAGGCCTTTTGTCAGGCGATAGAAACGAAAGAAGATACAAGTGTGGCCTTTGTTCTGACGGGATATGATGAAGATAAAGATGAACTGATATATTCTGTTCTGGATAGTACTCTGAACGGAATGCTTAGCGGGTCACTGCCCGAATTGACCTATACGCCGGATCCGGATTATTTCGGACAGGACAGCATGAGATTCATTGTGAGCGACGGCCATTCAGCGGATACGGGCAAGGTCAATATCGAAGTGCTTGCCGTCAATGATCCTCCCGAGGCCGTTTTTGCATCCTATGAAGTCCTCGAAGATTCATCTTTGATCCTTGTTCTTGAAGCCAATGACATCGATAACGATGCTGAAGACCTCAATTTTACGGTACTTGACAGCACAATTAACGGGATTCTGTCCGGAACAGCCCCGAATTTGCTTTATAAACCTTATAAAGATTATGCAGGTCCTGACAGTCTGCATTTCATCGTGGATGATGGGGAATATGCAGATACATCAACGATCGTTTTTACAATTTTTCCGGTGAATGACCCACCTGTCTGGACCGCATTGCCGGATACTTCTTTCAATGAGGACGACAGCCTTAAGGTCCATTTGTCGCTCATTTTGTCATATCTCCAAGACAGGGATGATGTATTGGAGGATCTGGAATTGACTTTTGAAGTTCCTGATGTATTCCATTATGGCATGATCGACAGTATTTTATATCTGACTGCCGACGCGAACTGGTTCGGGGAGGACAGTATCCGCATTCAGGCTTCCGACGGCACCGATTCGACCTCTGTGACCTGGCGTATCACGGTATTGCCGGTCAATGATCCGCCGGTTTTCACGTCTTTTATTAACAATACCCTGTATTTTGATGCCGACCGGCGCGATACGACGCTGTTCTCTGAATTATTCACCGATATCGATACTCCAGATTCCCTGATGACCGTAGCGGTCGCCTCAACGAATATTTTATATGAAGTTGTCCAAATAGAGGCTCTGCTTGTTCTCTATGTCGGCGAAAATACAAGCCTCAGCGAAACGGTCACGATCACTTTAAATGACGGTGACAACGAAGTCGTCGGACATCTGGATGTCGAGATCACCGAAGTGGCGATCGAGTTCATCCCAGAGGAATTTGCCCTGCATGCCCCGTATCCGAATCCCTTCAATCCCGTAGCAACGATCCCTTATGATATCCCTGAGATAGCCGATGTTTCCATCATCATATACGATATAGAAGGAAAGAAGGTGAAGACATTGGTTAAGGGAACCATGGAGGCCCATGCCTATCGTTTGATCTGGAACGGAAGCGATGACCACGGAAGCTCGGTTGCCTCCGGTATCTATATTTGCCGCATGACGGCACGGTCGGACGATACGACCTATCTGAAGAATCGAAAATTGCTGTTTGTAAAATAAATAAGGAGATAGAAAATGAAAAAACTCTGTATGCTATTCATGTTGACCGGATGTGTTTCCATGCTTATTGCCGCCAATACAATGAATGTGGTTCCGGTTTCTGTCAATGCGGGAGAGATCTTCTGGGTTGAGATCAATATTGATAATAATGATATATTTGCAGGATATCAGTGTGATATTGATTATCCTACCAGCTTTACATACCTCAATGATGCCGTTCAATCAGAGCGTGAAAATGGACATACATTACAGAAAAGTGAAGTTTCGGGAGCTGATAATGATGATATTAGATTATTGTGTTTCAGTATGCCGGCTGTAGCGTTTGATGGAAATAGCGGAACTGTTGTTTCGGTCAAATTCCAAGCAAGCAATACTCCTGGTGAATATAATTTTTTACTGAATGAGGATGTTGTTATCAGTAATATGACAGGAACTGATATTATATCGGGATATAGTGGTGGCACCATTACCGTCACGGAAGTCCCTCTTCCTATCACCCTTGCATCTTTCACTGCCGCTCAAACAGGCGAAGGGGTCAGGCTGACCTGGGAAACGGCCTCGGAAACCGAGAACGATCATTTTCTGGTCTACCGCGACGATAAGGTGATCGCCACCGTCCCGGGCGCGGGAACGTCCAGCGAACCCCGTTCCTACGAGTACCTCGACCGGACGGCCATGCCCGGCGGGTATACCTATGTTCTGGCGGATGTGACCCTGGGCGGCACGGAGCATGTGCATTCGGAACGCACCCTTCATTTTCAGGTAGGTGAAGATCCCACTGTGCCATCCGGGATCGCTCTGACATCGGTTTATCCGAATCCTTTCAATCCCAGTGTGGTGATAGAATACGCCTTAACGTTTCCCGCGGATATCGGGATCAGCATTGTCAACACACGGGGCGAAACGGTCGAACGCCTTTTTTTGGGACCGTCGCCCGCCGGTGAGCACAGCATTACCTGGCATCCCGGGGACTGTCCGGGAGGCATTTATATCGTCAGACTGAACGCGGGTAATATTTTTTCAACGGAAAAAGTGGTTTTTCTGAAATAATTCATTGATATATGCATCATGCTTACGAGACAATATGATCAATATTTCTATGCTTATCATCCTGATCGCCTTTCTGATCTATCTGATCCCGACGATCGCAATCCATAAGAATTTGAACCGCTACAGCGATAAGTCGCCGGCATTCTTTTACATGCAGATCCATATGGGCAAATATCTGAAGCAATACCGAAAGATCACCAAGCTGAAAAAAGGGAGAACAGGGGCATATTATATTATTTGGTATTTTGGACTGGGCATGGCCCTGCTTCTGGTGGTGACGGCCGTTTTGATCCTCGTTTTGATAAAATAAAAACATATAGTATATAAAATTGCACCGGGTAAAAAACCGATGTAACTGAAATTACATTCCATCAGCAGCCCCCGGTTTTAACCGGGGGTACATTTTTAAAGGAAGTACAGATGGTGCTAAAGACGTCCCCCAACGAATTGTCCCGCGAAGCTCGCCGAAGCTTCAGCGGAGGTGAGCGCAGGTGAGCGGAGAGGGGGGGATTCGAACCCCCGGTAGCGCTTGAAGCACTACGACGATTTAGCAAACCGTTGCATTCAGCCGCTCTGCCACCTCTCCCTTGCTTTTGAAAAAGCCAAAAAATTTAAAACGCAATTCCCTTTTTTACAATACTTATTTGCATGTTCGACAAGATAATGCCGGACAGGATTACCGGAATATCCGATTACTTTAGTCAGGATAACAGGATAATCAGGATGGCAAACTGAACTTTCAACTATTTTGCATATTCCAGCGCCCAGCCTTCGCCAAGGCTACCGTCCTGCGCTCCTTCGGAGCTTCGGAAGGGCACAGCGGCCGGCAGGCATCTCCCAGCGCTCAGCGCCCATTCTTAATTCATAATTCATATTTCAAAATCAATGAAAATAAATTATATTCAAAAATGGCGAATAAAGCGCAAACACCCTTAATGAAGCAGTATTTCGAGGTCAAGGCCCGGCATCCCGACAAGATCGTGCTCTTCCGCATGGGAGATTTTTACGAAACCTTCGATACGGACGCGAAAACGACCAGCCGCATCCTGGGGATCGTGCTGACCAAACGCAGCAACGGCGCCGCGACCGACGTGCCCCTTGCGGGGTTCCCGCATCATGCTCTGGACGCCTACCTGCATAAGCTGCTCAAGGCGGGGCTGAAAGTCGCCATCTGCGAGCAGCTGGAAGATCCCAAACAGGCGAAGGGACTGGTCAAACGGGGCATTACCGAGATCGTTACGCCGGGAACGGCCGTCAATGACAAATTCCTGGAATCCGGCGCCAACAATTACCTGGCGGCGTGGGTGTTCGGGCCGGAAACGACGGGATTCGCCTTTGTGGATATTTCGACGGGAGAATTTCGTTTCGTGTCCGCAGGGAAAGAAGCCGTCATTGAACTGATCGAGGCGAAACCGGTTTCGGAATTGCTGATCCCGGACCACGATCATGCCTACGTCCGGTCGCTGCTGCCGCATTACGGCGGCATCTACACGCCGGTCGCGGAATGGATCTCGGACCTGAACTATGCCGGTGATATTTTCACGGGTCACTTTAACGCCGCTTCGCTTAAAGGATACGGTATCGACGACAAGCCCGAATGCCTGCAAGCCGCAGGCATGATCCTGCACTACGTGAAAGAGAATTTTCAAAAACAATTGTCCCATATCAATTCGCTTCGCCAGCTGGACCTCACTAATTTTCTGGGACTGGACCGTTTCACCATTCGGAACCTCGAACTGTTCCGGCGTTTGTCGGGGGAGCAGGGAGAAGGGACCTTTTTTTATACCCTCAACGAGACCCGGACGGCCATGGGGGCCCGCCTTCTCCGGCAGTGGATCTATTATCCCCTTATGGAAAGGACGGCGATCGACAAGCGGCTGGACGTTGTGGCCTGTTTTACGGATGATCCCGCCGGCGGTGAAACGGTCCGCGGCATCCTGCACGGGATCGCCGACATCGAACGCCTCTGCGCCCGGATCGCGTCGGGCAAGGTCGGTCCCAAAGAGCTGATCTCCCTGCGGGACAGTCTCAAGGCCATGCTCGGCCTTTACGATACGATCGATCCTCAGGCCGGATTTTCCCTCACCGACCTGCCTGCCTTAAGGTCCGTGATCGCGCTGATCGAAGCATCCCTCAACGAAGATCCTCCCAATCAGATCCAGAAGGGCGGCGTGTTCCGCAGCGATTTCGACCCGCGTCTCGCGGAATTGCGCCATATCTCGCACGGCGGAAAGGATTACCTGCTGGAACTGCAGGAAAAAGAACGCAAACGTCTGCAGATCCCGAGCCTGAAGATCAGTTACAACCGGGTTTTCGGGTATTACATCGACATCACCCATTCGCATCTGGAAAAGGTGCCGGATGATTATATCCGCAAACAGACCCTCACGAACTCCGAGCGCTATATCACACAGGAGCTCAAAGAGTACGAAGATACCATCCTGCATGCCGAAGAGCGGCTTATCGCACTTGAGACGGCTCTCTACGACGAACTTTTGGAAAAAATCGGCCCCCATATCCCCGTTCTGCAGCGCAATGCCTTCGAGGTGGCACAATTGGACGTCCTGACCTCGTTCGCCCATTCTGCGGTGCGTGAGCAGTGGGTACGGCCCGAAATAGACGACGCCCCGGTCCTGGAGATCAAAGGCGGGCGGCATCCGGTGGTGGAATCCTTGCTGCCGCCTCATGAAGCGTTCATTCCCAATGACAGCTATCTGAATATCGACAGCGACCAGATCCACCTGATCACCGGTCCGAACATGAGCGGAAAATCCACCTACCTGCGCCAGATCGCGATCATTGCGCTCATGGGACAGATGGGATGCTTCGTCCCGGCGCTTTCCGCCCGCATCGGTCTGGTGGATAAGATCTTTACGCGGGTCGGCGCCAGTGACAACCTGGCCTACGGGGAGAGCACCTTCCTGACGGAGATGATCGAAACGGCGAACATCCTGAATACCGCCACGCGCCGGAGCCTGATCCTGCTGGACGAGATCGGAAGGGGGACCAGCACCTACGACGGACTTTCCATCGCCTGGGCGGTTGTCGAATACCTGCATAACCGGCCGGATGTGGCGGCGCGCACGCTTTTTGCGACGCATTATCATGAACTGACCGATCTTGAGAACGTTCTCGAACGGGTAAAGAACTACAATGTGCAGGTAAAGGAATACGCCGACAAGGTGATCTTCCTGCGAAAGATCGTTCCCGGAAGCACGGATAAAAGCTACGGGATCTACGTCGCCCAGATGGCAGGGGTGCCGGGGGAGATCGTGAAACGCGCGAACGAGATCCTCTTCCATCTCTCGGGATCCGACCACACCCTCCCGGACGGAAAACATGTCCTGACGCCCGCCATGCGGGAAGAACGGTCCCTCCAGCTGGATATTTTCACCGCCAAAGACAGCGCCCTGCATCAAGAGATCCGGGGGATCGATATCGACAATATGACCCCGATGGACGCCTTGCGGAAGCTGCAGGAGATGAAAGAAAAAATTAAAGAATAAAAGAGTAGACGGTAGTCAGTAGTCAGAAGACCGTCCTACGCTCCGAAGTAACGGAGCTACGGAGGGCAGGCAGTAGACGGTAGACCCTCATGCGCCCCGACTTGTCGGAGCGCATGTGGAAGTCACCAGTCACCAGTCACCAGTCACCCCGCACGCGTCTTACGCACAAAAAAAGCCCCAGGCTAAAACCCGGGGCTGCTTTGGTTGTGATGTTTTTATTCTTTGCTCTTAAAAGTACCGTGCCCAGTTCAGCTGGATCCCGACGCCGCTAACATTCTCGGTCAGAGAGAAATTCGGCTCATAGATGCGTGCCTTGAGCCCGAATTCGCTCTTCTCGGAATACAGGCGGATACCGGCATCCCAGTAGCTGAGGGTATTTTTCTGATACGCCGTGGCAAAAATGCTGAGTGAGGAGATGGGGAATATTTCGGCGCCGTAATAATAATTCGGACCCGTGCCGGCATTGATCCCGTCGGTGATGTAGGTGCTCCATCCGCCTTTCAGGGTCAGCTGCGGGATGAGCTGATAATTCAGGTCGGCATGGAATTTCGCACCCAGCGGGCGGCTGATGGTCGAGTCGGCATAGACCAGCGTTTCGCTCAGGACCATCATGGAATCCAGCGAGAAGCCTTCGCCGCCGAAGGTGGTGAGAAGGTCTCCGGCATCCATCTCGAAACTGATCTCACGCAGGTAGGCATGGTTCATGGAGATACTTGCCAGGAAATCTTCGACGCCGACCTGGATGTCGATGTAATTCTTGATGAACTTGGGCATGATGGGAAGGATGCGGTTCAGCTTGAAGCGCCAGGCAAGGCCGAAATCATAGCCCATGCTGATCTGGGGGATCCCCAGATAGTCCTCGACCATGTGGAATTGGAATCCGTCTTCGCCGAAGAGACTGAGCGTATCGGCGAAGGTCATCACTTCCATGGTTCCCTGCAGGGTTACATTCTCGGAGGTGGGAACGAGTTCCAGGTTCGTGATATTGATATGGGAAAAGGCGCCGGCATAGGCATTGACCGCAGCGCCGAAGCGCAGTTCCCCAAGGAAACTCGGCAACTCGATGAAGGTCCCGTAACCGGCGGACCCTTTGGCATAGGCTGTCAGGTTCACACCCAGGTCCTCGGTCATCTGGAACGGTTCATCAAAGGTGGCCCCGTCAAACAGAATATTGAAGAATTCGCCCGGTATGTGCGAATGTTCCCGGA
>JAFGVT010000138.1 GCA_016937825.1 Fidelibacterota bacterium
AGGGTGATCAGATAAATCAATCCCGTATAGGCCAGCGCCCGCAGGATCCCGGTGATCCCGTTTCCCAGCTGCGCGCCGTAAAATGACGCAAATCCGGTCAGGCGGAACACATAGATCAGCATCACATGCAGCAGATAGGCCAAAAGGGGGTTCACGGCCACAGGCCTGAAAAAGGCATATGCGCTCCGTTTCCCCTTTACATCCATGATCCCGTAGCTCAGCATAAAGATCAGGATGCAGATCGCGGTGCTGAACAGCGCCCAGGACGGCGTGGCGGCGATCTTGTCAATGCCGTAAAGTCCGTAGAGCGCATATCCCGCCAGGCCGCACAACAAGGCAAAGGCCCCAAGCTTTTTCAGGTAAGTCCGATGATCCTCCGGATCGCGCCCCATAAGCCAATGTCCGGAAAGGAGGCCGCTGAAGCTGATCAGCACATGCGTGCCGAAATGACTTCCGGGATAGAAGACCGTTCCGATGCGTCCGAGAAAGTCAAGCTGTCCCGAACGGTCGGCTATGTAAAGAAAAATGCACCCGGCGGGAATGGTGAGCAGGAGGGCAGGCCGGTCCTTAAAAAGAAGATAAAGAAGCGCCGTAGCGGCATAGGCAAAACCGATCTCTCCCAAAATGCCCCACCAGCCGGTTTGGATCCAGGAAGTGGACTCCCCGGACTCCCGCCGGTAGATCAGCAGAAGAAATACCAGGAGGGCCAAGCCGCTCCATTTCAGGACATCATGAAAGAGTTTGTGGTTTTCCCCGGAAGGATAGCTGTTCCAGAACAGGATCGCGCCGGTATACATCAGCACATTCCATAACGCCGGGTTCATCGAGCTCACTACCGGGCCGTTCAGCATCAGCAGTCCCAGAACGATCAGTCCTGCGGAGCGCGTCAGGATATGCGGTAAAGCCGAAGTCCCCGGATATTTTTTCCCGCGCTGCGCGAGGGCGAAAGGAATGGAAAGTCCGACAATGAACAGAAATGCCGGGAACACAACATCGACAAAGGTCATGTCGGGAGAGCCGGGGGCGGCATGTTTCAGCCATGTGGGAATGTCGCGGACACCCGCCACGTCGTTCACGAAGATCATCAACAGAATGGTGAGTCCCCGAAAGACGTCGACGGATGCAATGCGCCCGGAAAATTCCTTTGTTGCGGTCACAAGAACTCCGAATCGCTTGGCGGGGACGCGATCAATCGCGCCCCCGCAGTCTATTTTCTATTGGGTGTTCCGTGCCAGGCGGTATCCGGCCGAACCCGTTGCAGGGTCGAGCGAAAAGCGTGCGCCAACAATGATATTTTGCGGATAATCCCCGTACGAACCGCCCCGGAGCACACGCCGCGTGCCGGTTTCCGGTCCGCAATAGTTCGTCTGCGCATCCGTCGGAGAATCGGCATACCAGTCCCAGCAAAGTTCGGCGGAATTGCCGCTCATGTCATAGAGCCCGAGTAAGTTCGAATTTTTAGTCCCGACACGATGTGTCCCGTAATCCGGATCGGTCTGACCGACGGCATAGGCGTTTGAACGGTACCAGGCCACCAGGACGTTGGCGGCTTCGTTGTGATATGTGGCATTGCTTCCGGACGGATAATTGTAGGGAAGCCCCCCGCGGTTGCTTGCCGCGAACTGCCATTCCGCATCCGAAGGAAGACGGTATCCGTTCGCGCCGTGGTCCCAGAGAGCCTGATTGCAGGCATTGATGTCGGTGGCGTCCCGGAGCACCGTTTCTTCCGTACTCAGGTAGACGGGACTATATCCCGATAATTCACTGTAGGCATTGCACCAGACAATGGCATCGCACCAGCCGATATTCTGTACCGGTTCGTATTTGTCGGATCCGGGTAATTGCCCGTACGTGCCCGGATGCCCTTCGGCGCCCAGATGGTCGATATCGAATTCGTATCCGTTCTCACAGGCCCAGGTATATACAATATACCAAAGTTCGTAGGTGAGCTCGTACATGCCGATTCTGTAAGCATCGAGGGTATGCGTAAAGGAATGTGTTTGATAGTTCGAGGTGTCGGTATGGGTATAGGTCCCGCCCGTTACGGCGACAAGGTCCGTGTAAGTGATCGTTTCGGGCGCAAAAGTCCATTGAGCATACAGCGCAATGTCTTCCCCCGGCATGGTGAATGACGCGCCGGGCAGGTAGGAGGTGCCGGACCCGTCCTCTTCGGTGTTCCATCCGCTCAAAGTAAAACCCAGGCGGCTGACGTCGTCTGCGCCGGGCAGATCAACGGCAGTCCCTTCATGTTCATAGATATCCTCCCAGTCCGGATCGCTGTCCGCACCCGTAACGACCAGGTTCAGGAAATAGTCTTCCTCATCGGGATCGTCAAAACATCCTGAAATGACAAAGACCAGGAAAAATACCAGAAGCAACGCGGCACATTTTTTCATGGTGCGCCTCCCTTTCAAATTGTTCAAGCTCATCATGAAGGAAGCTTATGTCGCTAACACACGACATCCCTTCATTCTCATAACACGAACTGTTGCAGCAAGTAAAAATATGTCATTTTTAATTTTATTAAACAAGAAAATAAATAAGATAGTGGAAAGGTCAGAAAACCAAGACCGAGCGAGAAGCGCTTAGAACTTTCCCCCCGATACGCAAACACCCTGCGCAGAAGCTGCCGCAGGGTGTTTTGCACCATTTGAAAACAACTTATTGGACCAGTTCCATGCCCCGTTTGAAGGCCTGTTCATTCAGTTCGCGGAACATCGTATTCTTGATGATCATGGGCAGGGCCTTGCAGACATATGCTTCGGAGAGATAGCCGCGCAGTTTGGCATAGGCGCCCAGCATGATCATGTTCGCTGCCTTGGTGGACCCCAGCTTGTCGGCCTCGTCCGTTGCCGGAATACCGATGACGGTAAGGTCCGTGCGTTCCGGCGGCGTATCGATCAGTCCGCTGTCATAAAGGATGATCCCGCCGGGCTGAACGTCCTGTTCGAAACGTTTCAGGGAGGGTTTGTTCATCGCGACCAGGACCGTCGGGTCGTCAACGAGGGGAGATGCGATGCGCCGGTCGGAGATCTTGACGCTGCAGTTCGCTGTGCCGCCCCGCATTTCGGGGCCGTAGCTGGGCAGCCAGCTGACCTGGTAGCGGTGCCCCATGGCAATATTTGCCAGAGCGTAACCCATACTCAGGATGCCCTGCCCGCCGAAGCCGGCGATCTTGATCTCGTCCGCCAGGGGTTTCACTTCCGGGACTTTCACACCCCGGATCTTATCGGTAAGGCTCTTAATGTCCAGTAGTTCGTGAAATTCATCGAAATGCGGCTGGGGATGAAGGGTGATGACCGGTTCGCGGTCTTCGGATTCGTCCTTTTTGACGCCGGGTTCAAAATGTTTGGCAAGGACATCCGTGATCCATTTCTTTGAGTTTACCGGTGTCATTTTCCATCCGGTCGGACAGGCGGAAAGGACTTCCACAAAGGAGAATCCTTTTTTATCGATCTGTATTTTCAGGGCTTTGCGCACCGCTTTGCGGGTGCGGGCGATATTCTTGGCATCGGTGAGCATGACGCGCTCCACGTACACCGGCGCCTCAAGGGTCGCGATGATCTCGGACATGCGCAGGGGGAAGCCTTCGTTTTGCGAGGTACGTCCGCGCGGCGTTGTGGTGCTCTTTTGCCCGATCAGCGTGGTCGGGGCCATCTGGCCGCCGGTCATGCCGTAGATGGCGTTATTCACAAAAAACACCGTCATCTGCTCTCCGCGGTTCGCGGCCTGCAGGATCTCGTTCGCCCCGATGGCCGCAAGGTCGCCGTCGCCCTGGTAGGAGATCATGATCGAATCGGGATTGGCGCGTTTATAACCCGTCGCCACCGCCGGAGCGCGTCCGTGGGCGGATTGGATATTCCCGACGTCGAAATAGTAATAGGCGAACACGGAGCATCCTACGGGCGAGATCAGCACGGTTCTGTCCTGAATATTGAAGTCACTCAACGCTTCCGCGATAAGCTTATGCAAAATGCCGTGCCCGCAGCCCGGACAATAGTGGGTATTGTGGGTCTGTGTTCCGCCTTTAAGGACAAAGTCGTCATAAAAGCTTGCCGGTTTTTGTAAAATGGTGGTTTTCATGCTTTGCCTCTATCTGCTTTCTTTGAATTTATCGACGATCTCTTTTACGGTCGGGACGTTCCCGCCCATGCGTGTGTGCAGGTTGACGGGTTTTTTCCCGTTCACCGCAAGCCGGACATCATCCACCATCTGGCCGGCGCTGAGTTCACAGACAAAAAGAGATTTTATTTTCGGGTCTTTCGCAAAGGCGTCGAACTGCGGTGTCGGGAAGGGGAAGAGCGTGATCGGGCGGAAAAGTCCCGCCTTGATCCCCTCGGCGCGCAGGGTTTCCACGACCGAATGCAGAATGCGGCTGACGATCCCGTAGCCGATAAAAATATGTTCTGCATCGTCGCAGCGGATCGCTTCGAAGCGTATCTCGTCTTTTGCCATTTTGGCATATTTAGCCTGCAAATGCAGGTTGTGTTTTTCCAGCAGGTCGGGATCAAGCTGGATCGAACAGATCAGATTGTGCGAATCCTGGGTGCCCCGGACCGCCCAGGGACGCTCGGGGATGACCTGAACGGGTTCGGGAAATTCCACGGGCTCCATCATTTGTCCGATGATCCCGTCCGCCAGGACCACCGCAGGATTGCGGTACTTGTCCGAAAGTTCAAAGGCCAGCATGGTCAGGTCGCACATTTCCTGCGCACTGTTCGGCGCCAGCGTTATCAGGCGGTAATTCCCGTGTCCGCCGCCCTTGACGATCTGGTTGTAGTCGGACTGTTCGGGCGCGATGTTACCCAGCCCGGGACCTCCGCGCATGACGTCAATGATCACGCAGGGCAATTCGGCGCCGGCGAGATAGGAAATGCCTTCCATTTTCAGGCTGATGCCGGGACTTGAACTCGCGGTCATGCAGCGGGTGCTGAAACTTGCTGCCCCATAGACCATGTTGATGGCGCCGATCTCGCTTTCCGCCTGCAGAAAGGTGCCTCCCAGCAGGGGGAAATAATAGGCCGCTGCCTCGGCGATCTCGCTGGCGGGCGTGATGGGATATCCGAAGAAGTTTTTACATCCGGCCAGCAAAGCGCCGCGTATGACGGCCTCATTGCCTTTTATCAGAACTTTCGACATATTAACCTCAGCTATCTTGAATTAAGGGGATTCATACATTCGATGCAAATGCCGGAACCTTTCCCGCGATATCCCGGGAGGAGCTTAACGTCC
The DNA here is from genome assembly GCA_016937825.1 of Fidelibacterota bacterium. Lineage (GTDB taxonomy): Bacteria > Fidelibacterota > Fidelibacteria > Fidelibacterales > Fidelibacteraceae > M50B103. The sequence continues at coordinate 5,233 of JAFGVT010000138.1, forward strand.
CTGTCGCAATGCGGACAGTAGCCGTCCTCAAGACCTTCCGTATTCCGGATGACCGTAATGGCGCGAGGTTCGGGACAGGTATAGAAACAGGTCCCGCATCCCGTGCATCCCGCACCCGTATAACGGGCGGGACGGTAGCCCATTGCGTTCAGGCTGTCGGCAAAATCCAAAACATTGACCGGACAGGCGTCCACGCACAGGCCACAGCCTTTGCAGTCGTCCGCCTGGATCACCACACGATTTATGATCGCCATAATATCTCCTTAAAACAACACGCGCTTTTTCGCGCCGTATTCCCTCAATTGACTAATCAAACCTGGAACCAATCTACAAAAAAGAAGAACGACAAAAAAGAAAAATTGCAGATAAATACTGATGAAAACGGAATTTTACATGTATCATCAATGCGTAAAAACCAACGATAAAAAAAGAGCCGTGAACTTTAAACAGTGAATAAAAACGAATAAAATTTATCTTCATCCGATAATTCGTAATTCATGAAATGTGAGAGAAAACGGTGAACGGTGAGAGACAAATAAATTTTAACGCTGAAGATCGCGCTCGTTCTATTGGAACAAGCGGAAGACGTCATTGATGACGGCCAGGATCAGCAGTCCGAAAAGCAGGAACATGCCCGCCTGCTGAATGGCAAGTTTGGTCTTGACCTTCATTTCCCGGCGCATGATCCCTTCGGCAATGGCGATGATGATATGTCCGCCGTCCAGGCCCGGAATGGGCAGGATGTTCAGCAGGGCAAGGTTTACGCTCAGGATGCCGATCAGTCCGATGAAGGGCAGGAGGCCGGCCTTGGCGGATTCGCCCGCCAGCTGGCCGATATAGATGATCCCGCCGACATTCTTGAAACTTTCCTGGCCGGTGACCAGCAGTTTGAGGGAGACAAAGGTCATGTTCAGCCAGTAGCCCGTGGTCTTGAAGCCCTGGCCGATCGCGCCGAAAAAGCCGGCCCGTTCCATGAGGACCGCCGGCGAAACGCCCAGCATGCCGACCTCGACCATCTTGCCGCCGGACAGCGTTTTCTGAAGCATAGGCGTAATGGTGAGGGTGTTCTCTTCACGTTCCCGGACATAGCGGACGGTGACGCTGCGGTCGCCGGCATTCCGGATATAGGCGGCCATTTCGTCCCAGGTGCCGATGCTGATACCATCCAGGCTGAGGATCCGGTCGCCGGGCAGAAGTCCTGCGGCCGCGGCCGGCGTATTCTCATAAACCTTATCGAGCACGGGTTCGTTGCTGGAAACGGCGATGCCCCGGATCCCGCTCATGATGGAAAAAATAACGATGGCGAGCAGGAGATTCATCAGGATCCCCGCCAGGGTCACAAAGACCTTCTGCCAGGTTCTTTTCGCCCGGTATTCCCAGGGCTGGGGGGGCGTTCCTGCGTAAGAAGCATCCATGCTTTCGTCGATCATGCCCGACATGCGGACATAGCCGCCGAAGGGAATGGCGCCGACGGCGTATTCGGTGTCGCCGATCTTCTTTTTAACGATATTCGGCGGAAAGCCGATGGAAAAGGTCTCGACGCGGAT
>JAFGVT010000139.1 GCA_016937825.1 Fidelibacterota bacterium
ACTTGCCGGTGAAGACTACCTGAACGGTGGACGGATCGCAGGCGGGTCCCACGGAGACATTGACGGCGACGGCAATCCGGACTTCGTGTTCGGTTCGCGCTATGCCGGACCTCCTAATGGCATGCTGGTCCGTGTTGAGTACATCGGGGGTACCGATGACGTCACCAATCCCGCCAACTGGGAACTGACCATTGCCGATACGGCCGCGGGCAACCTGAGCGCCACAACCGCCGGTATCTTCAACGTGATCGATATTGCCAATGTCGATGAGGACGAGGCCGATGAAGTCGTCTATACTTCATCCACACCTTACACGAATACCCTCGCCGAGCAGGTTTCTTTCCCGATCTACATTCTGGACAGCGGCGACTACACGACCGATGTACACGGTATTTTCCAGCCCGCGTCATTTGAACTGGGGACCGCCTATCCGAATCCCTTCAACCCTGCCACGGTCATCCCCTTCACTTTGGAATCCGCAGGAAAAGTCAGCCTGACCGTATTCAATACGAACGGCGAACGCGTTGCGACGATCATTTCCAATGCCGTGATGGAAGCCGGCCGCCATAATGTCATGTTCGACGCAAGCGATCTGACATCGGGCGTCTATTTCTATCAGCTGCGCGTGAACAATACCCTGCGTGCAGGAAAAATGGTTTTAACGAAATAGTTATTGCCTGAAATTCAATGATAAAGAACCCCGTTCCCTTTGGAACGGGGTTTTTTTATGATACCGGGTATCTGAGCGCCGTAACAGCCCCCTGTGAGGAACGCTTCGTGCAACATTATTAAGATGAATACAGACAACCCTTCACCGGGCGGTGAAGGGCTGTCTTTCAGAAGGTGGTAGAGGGTTTTTGGAAATTTATCTGCGCTTGAAGAGGTTGCGGATATAGGTGGGGACGCTCAGGTCGTCCTTTTTCTCATCCAGAGGGAACAGGGTGTCCGCAGGCTGGAACGACGAATCGCCGAAGACCGGGATGTCTTTGCTCTGGGGTTTGGCTGCCGTGTGAGGAGTGGTGAAGATCGGGAGCTGTTCGCGTTCGATCTCGATGGCTGCGGACTGGATCGGCGGATGAAAATCCGGGATCGCGGATTTCGGCAGTACCTCCTCATCGCGCGGTTCACCGACATGCTTGGTATCAAAGCCGGTCGCGATCACGGTCACCAGCATCTCATCCTGCATCGATTCGTCGATCAGGGCGCCAAAGATGACGTTGGCATGTTCGCCGGCCTCGTCGTTGATCAGACAGGCGGCTTTCCGCACTTCGGACAGCTTCATGTCATGGCCGCCGGTAAAATTGATCAGCAGGCCGCGGGCGCCTTTGATGGAGTTGTTTTCCAGGAGGGGGCTGTGAATGGCGTTCTCAACGGCCCGCATGGCGCGGTCCGGACCGCTGCAGCGGCTGACGCCGATCACGGCGGGACCCTTGCGGTTGATGATGGTCTTCACATCCGCAAAATCCAGATTGATCAGCCCGCGCTTGGTAATCAGGTCCGAAATACCCGCCGTTCCCTGGTTGAGAATGGAATCGGCGATGCTGAACGCTTCTTCGAAATTGGTTTCATCGTCAACGATGTCGGTCAGTTTTTCATTGGGGACCACGATCAGCGTATCCACGTGTTCGCGAAGGCGCTCTATCCCTTCTTCTGCGCGTTTCATGCGCAGATGCCCTTCAAAGGCGAAGGGTTTCGTTACAAAGCCCACGGTCAGCGCACCGGAGTTCTTAGCGATCTCGGCGATGACCGGCGCCGCACCGGTCCCGGTTCCGCCGCCCATTCCGGCCGTGATAAAGATCATGTCGGTATCGCGGACGACATCCTCGAGCCGGTCCTTGCTCTCAATGGCGGCATGATACCCGATCTTGGCATCGGCGCCTGCGCCCAGGCCGCGCGTCAGGCTGGCGCCGATCTGGATCTTGGTGGGGGCGGGGTTGTCGTTCAGCGCCTGGGCATCCGTATTCACCGCGATGAAATCCACATCCGTAAGGTTTTCCTTGATCATGCGCTGTATGGCATTGCCGCCGGCGCCACCGACTCCGATCACCTTGATTCTTGCTCTTTGCTCTTTCAATCCGTCATATTCGATCAACATGGGATCCTCCCTTTTGTTATTTTATTTGTTAAAAAAACTCCGATAAACGTTCTTTGATCTTATTCCAAAGCGTCATTTTATTCTGACCCGAGGGAAATTTCGGTTTAAGGTTCCGCTTGTTCGCGGAATGCAGCAGTCCGATCGCCGTTGCAAAATCGGGGGTAAAGTCCTCTTTTTCCAATCCGTTCAGGTGAATGGGGAAGCCCACCTGGCAGTTCATGCCGAAGGTTTCCTCAGCCAGCTGATCAATGCCGCGAAGCAGAGCGCCGCCGCCGGTCAGCACAACCCCGGCATTCAGCTGATACCCTTTGATATGGTCACGCGCGAAACCGAAGATCTCCCGGATGCGGGCTTCGATGAACTCGGATAATTGCACCGAGTTGATCGCGATATCGGTCCTGCCGTTCACGGGCTTGATATAAAATTCTTTGGCGCCCTCGGTCTTGGCGAGCTTGGCGGTTGCCCAGCCGTAATGTTTCTTGATGCGTTCCGCTTCAAGGAAGGAGGTCTGAACAAGGGACGCAATATCCCGGGTAATGATCTCGCCGCCGAATCCCACGATATTCGTGCTGATGAGGTGTCCGTTCCGGAAAATGGTGATATCGGTCGTGCCGCCTCCGATGTCGATCAGGCAGACGCCGAGATCTTTCTGGTCGTAGGTCAGCACCGCTTCCGCCGAAGCCAGAGGCTCCAGCACGATGTCGTTGACGTTCAGCCCGGTCTTCTGAACGCAATTGATCAGATCGCGGGCATTGTTGATCGCCGCCGTGATCACGTGGGCTTTCAGGGTCAGTTTGTTCCCGGACATGCCGATCGGGTTCTTCACCATGACCTGATCGTTGATGATGTATTCCTGGGGGATCACGTGAATGATCTCCCTGTCAATGCCGATGTTGATGTTGCGGATCGATTCTTCAAGGCGCACCATGTCCTTTTCATCGATGATGTTGACCCGCTTGGTGTTGTCGGGACGGTTGATGGAGATCGCGTGTTCGGTGTCCATGCTGCGGATATGGTCTCCGGCGATCCCGACGGTTACGCCGCTGATCTTGTCGATCCCCGCCTTGTTCAGTGCCTCGGACACCGCCGCTTCGATGGATGCGCGCGTCTGGTCAATATCGATGACCACGCCGCCGCGCATGCCCGACGAGGGAACCTTTCCGATGCCGCGGATGCGGTATTCGGAGACGCTTCTGTCGTATTCCCCCACGATCGCGCATATCTTGGTGGTCCCGATATCCAGCGCACTTAAAATGATCTTCTCGCTCATAGCTGTGCTCATAGTTTAATCCCGTACAATTACTTGACCGTTGAAGCGCAAACTGATATACTTGTAACGACGCATGTCGATCGCGTCGTCCTGCATTTTTGTAATAAAGGCGTGAAGGATATCCATGTTCTTTTCCAGATTGTCCTTGCCCAGGTATACCGGGGGATACTCCCGGTTTTTTTGTATGATCCATCCCTTGTCCTCGGACCAGGTGATGTGATTGCAGTAAGAGACGACTTCCTCGCTGAACTGCCGGACATAGTTCACGAAATGGATCGCGTGCCGGATGTCCGGGTGCCAGGTCGCTTTTCCGATCTCGAAGGCCAGATCGGGATCGACGCCCGTAATGACGGGCATGGATTCGAGCGGGTAGCTTTCCGGCAGCGGCAGGATCGTGGCGAAAGCGTCCAGTGCGTATTGTTCGCGCAGATCGATCAGGACGATGGGCTGGCGCTCGATAATGTCGATGCGGATGACGTCGGGGAATTGGCGGCTGATCGAAGCGTTATGGATATAGGGTTCATCGATCAGGCGGCGTATGCCCTCCGAAAGGTCCAGGTCGAACATTTTTGCCCCGCGCTTGATCCCGCTTGTCCGCGTCACCTGTTTTTCCGAAAGTTCGTGATGCCCGTGCACGATGATCCGCTTGACCGTAAAGACCTGCTGATAATTGCAGTATATCAGGGAAAGGACGATCAGCAGCAGAACCACGGCCGCGTTCAGGATCGTGTGCAGTACCGGGATCTTATGTTCTTGTTCACTGTGCATGATATTCCTTAAACAGCAT
>JAFGVT010000140.1 GCA_016937825.1 Fidelibacterota bacterium
CATCATTTCGGCCTTCAACTTCCCGGTCGCCGTGTACGCCTGGAATGCCATGCTCGCCGCGGTCTGCGGGGACGTCTGCATCTGGAAGCCCTCTTCCAAGGTGCCGCTGTCCGCCATCGCGACCCAGAAGATCATCGCGGAGGTGCTGAAGGAAAATCATCTTCCCGAAGGCATTTTCAACCTCGTGGTCGGAGGCGGACGGGACGTCGGAGAGACCATGCTGGAAGATAAGAAGGTCGGACTGATCTCGATCACCGGTTCGACCCGCGTGGGCCGCCATGCGAACGAGGTCATTGCACGCCGTTTCGGCAAAGTGATCTGCGAACTCGGCGGCAACAATGCCATAATCGTCACCCAAAACGCCGATCTTCAGATCGCGATCCCCGCGATCGTTTTCGGCGCCGTCGGAACGGCCGGACAGCGCTGTACCTCCACGCGGCGCGTGATCATTCATGAAGACCTTTACGAAACCGTCAAGAAATCGCTCCTAAAAGCTTATAAATCCCTGAAGATCGGGTCCCCCATGGACGAAAAGAACCACGTCGGCCCTCTGATCGATCAGGATGCCGTCGCCACGTTCACCGCTGCCGTTCAGCAGGTCAGGGACCAGGGCGGCACCGTGATCTGCGGCGGGAGCGTCCTTTCGGGCAAGGGCTTCGAATCGGGTAACTATGTCAAGCCCTGTATTGCTGAAGTCAGCAACGACATGGAGATCGTCCAGGAAGAGACCTTCGCTCCCCTGCTCTACCTGATCAAGTATTCCGGGGACGTTGAGAACGCCATCGAGATCCATAATGACGTGAAGCAGGGACTTTCTTCCGCCATCTTTACGCAGAACCTGCGCGAAGCCGAACTCTTCCTTTCCTGCCGCGGATCGGACTGCGGGATCGCCAACGTCAACATCGGCACCTCGGGTGCGGAGATCGGCGGCGCCTTCGGCGGAGAAAAAGAGACCGGCGGCGGCCGGGAATCGGGTTCGGACGCCTGGAAGGGCTATATGCGGCGTCAGACCAACACCCTCAACTACGGCAACAAACTGCCCCTGGCTCAGGGCATCAAATTCAACATTTAACCAACAGGACGGCTTGTACGCCCTCAAAGGAGAATATATGGTCATAGCAACGGAAGTAAAAAAGGTCCTGTCGAAACACTTACTGACAGACGGTTTTGATGTCATTGTCGATCTTGACAAGTCCCACGGTTCATGGCTGGTGGACAAACGCAACGGTGACGAATACCTGGATTTCTTTTCCATGTTCGCCTCGCTGGCAGTCGGGTTCAATCATCCCTACCTCGTTTCAAAAAAAGCGGAACTGGGTCGGGTTGCGGTGAACAAGCCTGCCAACTCGGATATTTATTCCGAAGAAATGGCGGATTTCCTGGAAACCTTTTCCCGTGTCGGCATTCCGGACTATCTTCCGCATGCGTTCTTTGTCTCGGGGGGCGGCCTGGCCGTCGAGAACGCCCTGAAAGCGGCCTTTGACTGGAAAGTCCGCAAGAATTTTGAAAAAGGCGAAACCGAAGAAACGGGATTCAAGGTCCTGCACCTCAAGGAAGCCTTTCACGGCCGCACCGGTTACACCCTGACCCTTACGAACACCTCGGATCCCCGCAAAACCCAGTACTTCCCGAAATTCGACTGGCCGCGCGTCACAAACCCCAAACTGAAATTCCCCCTGGAGACCAACCGGGAGGAAAATGAGGCGATCGAAAAGAAGTCGCTTGCCGAGATCCGCGAGATCGTGGCCCGGGACGCGAAACACATCGCCTGCATGATCCTTGAACCCATCCAGGGCGAAGGCGGCGACAACCATTTCGCCAAGTCATTTTTCCAGGCTATCCGGAAAATATGCGACGAGAACGAGATCCTGCTCGTGTTCGACGAAGTCCAGAGCGGCGTCGGACTGACCGGAAAATTCTGGGCGCACCAGAACTACGACGTCAAGCCCGATATCCTCTGCTTCGGGAAAAAGACCCAGGTCTGCGGCATTCTTGCCGGCCCGCGGCTCGATGAGGTAAAGAACAACGTCTTCGCCGAATCAAGCCGCATCAATTCCACCTGGGGCGGAAATCTGGTCGACATGGTGCGCTTCCGCTACATCCTTGAGATCATCGAAAACGAAGATCTCGTCGAGAACGCCAGGATCATGGGAGAGGTGCTCCTGGACGAGCTGAAAGCCATCGGCCGGGAATTCCCGAAACTGATCTCCAATATGCGCGGAGAAGGCCTGATGTGCGCCTTTGACCTCCCCGACCACGTTCAGCGCAACGCCTTTTTATCGAAGATGTGGGAAAACAAGGTCATGATCCTCCCCTGCGGCGACCATACCATCCGTTTCCGTCCGCATCTGAACGTCAGCAAGGACGAGATCATGAAGGGCGCGGCGGTCATTCGCAAGGTCTTGAAAGAAATGTAATTCACCTCTTGAATGAACCTATGAAAAGCTCCCGGCAACGGGAGCTTTTTTATTGCCGGCAGCCGATAGCCGGAAGATCGTTCCTCAAGCCCTCGTTTTTCATGATAACTTCATTTCACTGAAACATTTGGCGGTATTTTAAGTTGGATTTATGTCCCTGACATCCTAAATTCGCAGTAATTGAAATCTTATCTCATTTTCGTATCGGAGGAATGAATGAAACGAATTGCAATCATGCTCATTGCGCTGACGGTGCTGTTAGGCGCAGAGGTGCGCGTTAGCGATACCCAAACGCTGGATCTGGCCAATAATACGGTTATGCCCGTATTCAGCGCTGACGGAAAACACCTGTTGTTCAACTCCCTGGAGGGCTTGCAGCAATACGAGATCGGCAGCCGGAAAATGACGCGGATCGCGGATTCGGGTTTTGACTATACCATGGATCGCGAGGGCCGGATCCGTTTCCGGGTGGATTCGTTCGAAGACGGCATGAGGATGAATTCCGTATACCTTTACGATTCCGGAACAAAAAACACCGAGAAGATCATTGAGAGCAAACGGCTTGATATTGTCCCCAAGATCACCGATCACGGCGTTTATTATATTGAGAACGCTCAAATCAGGAGCAATCTTGAAAAAACCTCCGAACCTTCAAGGCCGGTTGCATTTTCTTATGAACGGGCGATCCTGCTCTATTCCTACGGTACTGCCAAAATGATGAAACCCGCCGGCGAGGACAAGTTCTACGTCTGGCCCTCGGTTTCGCCCGATGGAAAACAACTCTGTTTTGTGGATATCAACGATCTCTACGTTACCGATCTCAACGGCGCCCTGCGCTTTATGGTCAAAGACGCCCGGGCACCGAAATGGTCTCCCGACGGGAAATGGATCGCCTTCATGCGCGATTATGATGACGGACATGTTTTTCTGTCTTCGGATATCTATGTCGTGAACGTCGAAACCGGAACGGAATACCGTTTGACGGATTCGGAAGACAAATTCGAGATGTTCCCTTCCTGGTCCCCGGACGGTAAGCAGATCGTGTGTGAAGATGCCGCGCATGATGATCTTGTCCTGATAACGCTTGATATACGATAAGGATACACCATGAAACGCATAGTAATAATTTTGTTTTCCCTTATTTCGCTGCTTGCCGCCCAGGATCTCAGCGGTAAAAAGCTCTACATCAACGCCGGGCACGGCGGGCATGATTCCAACGACCGGCCGCCCATCAACGACGCAGGCTACTGGGAATCCGAGGGCAACCTGACGCGCGCTCTGGTTGTGGAAACCCTCTTAAAGAATATGGGGGCCACCGTCGTCATGTCCCGCAGGCATAATCGCATTTCCGACGGCGCGGCCCTGTCCAGCCTGGGTTCCGATGCCAGCAATCAGAACTGCGACTGGTTCCACTCGATCCATACGAACGCTTCCGGCGGGAATTCAACGCTGATGCTTTACTCCGGATTTACGGGCGACCCGATCATCAACGTCACTCAGCAGCATTTCTCGGGGATGCTGACCATGTCAAACTATATGGGCAACAATCTCAAGGCGGCCCTTCAGACGACCGGCTATACGCATGCCGGCGACTACAGTTTTTACGGGACCGGCCATAATTATCTGGGCGTTTTTCGTTATCTGAACATCCCCGGCACCCTCAGCGAGAGCAGTTTCCATGATTACTGGCCGAACACCTACCGCTTGCAGAACCTGGACAACCGCATCAACGACGCCTGGGCGATCACCCTGGCCTTTGTGCAATATTACGGAAAACCGCTCCCCGATTTCGTCAATCTGGCCGGGATCGTGCGCACACAGGAAGAAACCACCAATTACGAATACATCAACGGCACGAACGACCAGTACAAACCCATTGACAGCCTTGTGATCACGATCTTTCCCGCCGGCGCCCCCGACAGCAGCCGCACGTATTTCGGCAACACCACCATGTATGTGGACAAATATACCCCGCAATGGTCCCAGATCACCACCGGGTCCCCGATCAACCCCAATAACTGGGCGGCGATCGACAACAGCTCGGACTATGATTATTACACGAACGGGGCCAACAACAACCACGGTTACAACCGCAATAACGGATTTTATCTTTTCGACAGTCTGGCCTTCGGCAGCTACACCCTGGTCTTCGAAGCGCCGGGCTACTGGCCGGACACCACGCAGATCACCACCGACAACAGCAAGTTCTTCTGGACCCGCAATTTCTACATGACCTCTTCATTGCCGCCTTTCGTTAAACAGTTCAATCCATCGAATAACGAACCTGAACATCCGGCCTGGGAACCGATCGTCCTGACCTTCTCCCATGAAATGGATACGGCAGGGGTACGAAGCGGACTCAGCATCGACCCGCCCGCCGACCTGATCTTCGGCTGGAGCGGCGACCTCAAGGTCCTGACGCTGAGCGCGGCCGGGGACAGTCTGGAGGTCGAGACCGACTACACCTTGACGCTGGACGCCGACACCATTCTCGGGAACCGGGCGCAGCATCTGGACGGGAACGGCGACGGCACCGCCGGCGACGATTTCGTCCTTCGTTTCACGACCAGCCCCCCCGACATCGACGCGCCGAAGATCGAGACTTGGTACCCCGTAAAATACGCGCGCTTCCATGATCTTCAGCCGATCATTTCTTTCTGCCTCGACGAGATCATCGACCTGTCGGGCGGGATCGGGGATAAATTCGCGCTCATCCGCACGACCGGAGACGATATCGAGATCCCCACGGTCAAGGATGTCTACACCGTGAACGGCAAAACCGTCGTTTCCCTCTTCCCGACCGAAGAACTGGTGCGGGGAAACAGCTACACGCGCTACATGTACAGCGGCATCGGCGACCTTTTCGGCAACGTAACCCCGGGCAATTTCGCCAGCGGCCTCATTATCAACACCTCCATTCCCTGGTATGCCGACACCTTGGTCATCGACGCCTTCTCGCCGACATCCATCAGCTCCTACTGGCGGGCCTGGAACTTCAGCGGCAGCAACCGGAACCTCCTCGGCGGATCGGTCTCGGTAAGCACCGACGTTGTCAATCACGGGAACGGCAGCACGCATTCGCTGGCCATTTATTACAAATTCGATCCGGAAGCCGCGGACGGCTTTATGCGGGAATGGCTGGACGGCACCTCCGTCCCGGCGGGCCGCCGCTTCAATTCGGAAGGCATCCTGCAGGCCTGGGTCTTCGGCGACGGCTCCAACAACCGTTTCCGCTTCGCGGTGGACGATCCCTCGGGAACCGGCGCCTCGGAAGTCAGTCCCTGGTACGACCTGAATTTTACCGGCTGGCAGCTCATGAAATGGGACCTCCGCGACGGCGAGACCGGCGAATGGCCGGGCGTTTCGGACGGCGTATTGAACGGCACGCTGAATTTTGACAGTTTCCAGATCGAATACATCGACAGCACCGGAACGAACGAAGGAACGATCTACATCGAAGACCTGATGTTCCTGACACCGGGCGGCGTCGCTGTCGCGGAAACCGGTCTTGCGGAAGACTTTGCCCTGAAGCAGAATTATCCGAATCCTTTCAATCCCGCCACCGCGATCAGCTACCGGCTGCCCGCCGACGGGAACGTGGACCTTTCCGTCTACGATCTGAACGGACGTTTCGTCGCC
>JAFGVT010000141.1 GCA_016937825.1 Fidelibacterota bacterium
AATTTCCTCATCCCGATGAAGGTCAAGTATTTTGTCATGCTCTTCGCGGCCATCGAGCTTTTTGCGTCCATGGGGGGCGGGAGCCTGCGTGACGGGGTCGCGCACATCACCCACCTGTCGGGGATGATATTCGGCTACCTTTTCCTTTTGTGGACCCAGCATCGCAACGGCTCAAAGCGAAAGCGGAAGAAGATCCGCTTTGCTCCCGGTCCCAAAACCAGCGACCTCAACAGCAAGCCCCCGAAAAGCGCGAAGGGGGAAGATGAAAAGGAACTGGACGCGCTGATGGACCGGATCGCCCTGAAGGGCTACGACAGTCTCACGGAAGAGGAAAAAATGCGCCTGCTGGAACTGAGTTCACGCTTCCGGAAAAACGGCCCCGAAGCGTGATCCCGGTCACGTAATGTTTCACTTATCCACATTTTTATTCACACGCAACTGCTTGTTTCTAAAATATTAATCGTATTTTCCTTTTTTTTGCAAATAACATCCCTTAACTTTTTGATATTAATTTCTTCTTTCATATGAGGCTACCATGACCGACAAACAAGACATCACCCGCATACCCCCGCAATCCGTTGATTCCGAAAAAGCCGTTCTGGGCTCGATGATGCAGGATGACATCGCCGCCAGCCGTTCGCTGGAGCTGCTGAACGAAAGCTGTTTTTATCTGGATGCGCACAAATTCATTTTCCGGGCGATGAACGAACTTTACGCAAAACACCAGCCCATCGACCAGCTTTCCGTGGTGGAAAAACTGGCGCAGATGAAATTGCTGGACGATGCGGGTGGCGCCGCCGTGATCTCGGACCTGATCAACCGCGTCCCGTCCGCCGCCAATATTGAATATTACGCGAACATCGTCAAGGAAAAATATATTCTGCGGACGATCATCAAAACGTCCAACGACATGATCGACAAGGCCTTTTCGGAGAACGAGGAGACCGATGCCATTCTCGACAACGCTCAGCAGCAGATCTTCCAGCTCAGGGAGAACAGCGCCTCCCAGGATTTCGTCGACATGAAAAGCATTCTGCGGCCGACCGTGGAGCATATCGAGACCCTGTCCCAGCACAAGGGGGACGTCGTGGGGATCCCCTCCGGCTTTAAGAAATTCGACATGATGACGAACGGGTTCCAGAAATCGGATCTGATCATCATCGCCGGAAGGCCGTCCATGGGCAAAACAGCCCTGGCGCTCTCGATGCTCCGGAACATGTCGCTTGATCACGATAAGCATGTCGGTTTCTTCTCCCTGGAAATGTCCCAGGAAGGTATCGCCATGCGCTTGCTGAGCATGGAAAGCGGCATTGACCATCAAAAGCTTCGCCGCGGAAAGATCCCCCCCCCGCAATGGCAGTTCCTGATCGGCGCCGCCGCCAAGATCAATGACGCGCATATTTACTTCGACTTTTCGCCCAACCTGAACGTTCTGGACATGCGAAGCCGGGCACGGCGGCTGAAAAGCCGCGTCGGCCAGCTGGATATTATCTTCGTCGATTATCTGCAGATCGCCCATGCGAACATCAACCGCAACGACAGCCGTCAGCAGGAAGTGGCCATGATCAGCCAGCAGCTAAAGGCGCTGGCAAAAGAAATGAACATTCCGGTCGTCGCGCTTTCCCAGCTCAGCCGCGCGCCCGAACAGCGCGGCGGGGACAGCCGCCCCAAGCTGTCGGACCTTCGCGATTCCGGCGCCATCGAACAGGACGCCGATATCGTCATGTTCATCCACCGTCAGGAATACTATTCCAAAAGTCCCGATGATGCGGGAAAGGGTGAGATCATTATCGCAAAACACCGGAACGGTCCCACCGGCGGCGTCAACCTGACTTTCAAGGACACCATCGTGCGTTTCTTCGACGCACCCTTCGAAACCTACGCCGACGAAGCCGAAGAAGGAGCTTTCTAACCCGCAATGAATCCCGAGATCCCACAGCATTTTCCCAAAGACTTCGACGTCCTTCTGGAAACCATCAAAGGCTACAACAACAGCTATCAGGCGGACATTCCCCTCCTTTGGAAAGCCTACTGCTTTGCCGAGGAAGCGCACAAGGAACAGTACCGTCAGTCCGGAGAACCCTATTTCCGGCACCTTTATCATACGGCGCTGATCCTGGCCGAACTGAACATGGACACCGCGACGATCTGCGCGGGTTTTCTGCATGATATCCTTGAAGATACCAATATACCCGAAGAAGTGGTCAGCAACGAATTTTCAAAACAGATCGTGCAATTCGTCAAGGGCGTCACCAAGATCGGCGGGATCAAGTTCCAGAGCGAGCAGCAGGAGCAGGCGCAGAATTTCAGGAAAATGCTTCTGAGCGTGGCGGACGATATCCGGGTGATCATCATCAAGTTCGCGGACCGGCTGCATAACATGCGGACCCTTCAGGCGCTTCCCGAGAAAAAGCAGCGCCGGATAGCCCTGGAAACCCGCGACGTCTATGCGCCTCTCGCCCACCGTCTCGGCATGTACCGGATCAAAATGGAAATGGAGGATCTGGCCCTGAAATATCTGGATCCCGAGATCTATCAGGAGCTTGACGAGCGCATCACCGCACAGAAAAAACGCTATGAGCACGATATCGAGGATTTTGTCTCCCTGATCAACACCTACCTTAAAGAAGAAAATATTACGGCCCGGGTGTTCGGAAGGATCAAGAACTACAATTCCATTTACAATAAAATGATCCGCCAGAATCGTCCGCTTGAAGAAATTTTCGACATTCTGGCGATCCGGATCATCGTCAATTCCATCACCCATTGCTATTCCGTCCTGGGGATCGTTCATCAGAAATTCACGCCGATCACCGAACGCTTCCGCGATTTTATCGCCACGCCGAAATCGAACGGCTACCAGTCCGTTCACACGACCGTCATCGGTCCCAAAGGCATCCCCATTGAGATCCAGATCCGTACGGACGAAATGGATAAAACGGCCGAGGTCGGGATCGCCGCCCACTGGAAGTACAAGGAATCCGGGGAAGCGGACGAGCTGGACCATCATATCCAGTGGCTGCGCGATCTGATCGATATCCTGAAGAACGACACCAAGGATGAAGAATTCCTGGAAACGCTGAAGATCGACCTTTTCAATGACGAGATCTTCGTCTTCACGCCCAAGGGCGACCTGATCAAGCTGCCCTTGAACGCCACCGCGCTGGATTTCGCCTTTGCGGTCCATACCGAGGTCGGATTCCGCTGCATCGGCGCAAAGGTCAACGGAAAGATCGTCTCCCTGAACTCAAAATTGTCCAGCGGCGACCGTATTGAGATCATCACCTCGAGCAGCCACAACGTCAGCTACAACTGGCTCCGCTTTGTCACCACGAACCGCGCGAAACACCGCATCCGCCGCTGGCTGCAGCGTCACGAGTTCGAGCAAAGCATCAAGCTGGGAGAAGAGATCCTCGATAAGGAGATGCGGAAAGCAAAGCTCAGTTCCAAGATCAAGGATGTCAAATCCCGTTACGCCGATTTCGGCTTCGACACGGTGAACCTTTTCTATCAGTCCATCGGAAAAGGCGAACTGACCGTCAAGCATATCCTGACCGAACTCTATCACAAGGAAGAAGATCAGGCGCTGCCGGAAGAAACGGCGCCCCTGCTGAAACAGTACCGCTCAACGAACGGGATCAGCGTCAGCGGATACGAGAACATGCTGGTCCAGCTGGCCAAATGCTGCAACCCCCTCCCCGGCGATGAGATCATCGGCTTCATCACGCGCGGGCGCGGCATTTCCGTGCACCGTTACGACTGCAGGAACATCCCCAATCTCGAGGAAGAAAAGGACCGTTTTATCGATGTAAAATGGCAGGTAAAGGCCGGACGCACTTTTGTCAGCAGGATCAAGATCATCGGCGAGGACCGTCCCAACCTGATCTACGACGTATCTCAGGTGATCCACGATCTGCACACCAACATGCTGAGCATCAATTTCACGGTCGAAGGCAAACTGGCGCGCGGCCAGGTCGCCGTCCTGGTCGAGAGCCTGAAACACGCAGAACACATCATTCAAAAACTCAAGAATATCCCCGGGGTATTAACGATAGACAGAACATAATTTGGAGAATATCATGGAAAAGAAGACCTTTACCAAAAAAGACATTGCCAAACACATCCGAAAGAACTCCTCGTCCAAGATGCGCATTTACGAGTGCGAAAAATACATGGACGAGATCTTTTCCACGATGCTGGAACTGCTGATGGACGAAAGCGCCGAGCGCATTCGCATCGAGATCCGGAATTTCGGCGTCTTTGAGGTTAAAAACTCTAAAGCAAAGCCCCAGGCCAGAAATCCGAAGACCAACGAGGTCATTTATGTCCCCGCGCGGAAGAAGATCCATTTTAAGGCCGGGAAGACACTCAAGGAATTCCTTTCAGCCCCGCGTGAGGAAAACGACTGACCATGGGACGCATCCTTGCGGTTGATTTCGGGAACCGGCGGATCGGCGTAGCGGTCTCTGACCCTCTGCAGATCATCGCCACGCCGCTTGAGACCCTCACCATCACCTCCCTGAAAGACGGTGTCAGCCGGCTTGCAGCCCTGTGCGGCGAGATCGGTCCGGAAGCCGTCATTATGGGTTATCCGCTCGGAACGTCCGGAAATAAGACCGAACAGACAATCATCGTGGATGAGGTGATCGAGGCGCTATCGGCGAGAACCGACATCCCCATCATCAAATGGGATGAGCGCTACACGAGCGTCGAGGCAGAGCAGATCCTCCGTCAGCAAGGGATCAAAACACGGGACAACAAGGGGATCATTGACCAGCTGGCGGCACGGATCATGCTGCAGGAATTCCTTGATTCGCGGAGCAAATCATGAAACTAAGCTGGAAACATCTTCTTCTTCTCCTGCTTTCCGCCGTGCTTCTCGGACTGTCCTTTGCTCCCTTCAACCAGGTCTACACCGCATTTTTCTCCCTGATACCGCTGTTATATGTTCTCGTGAAGACCGGAAAAGGATTTCTGACCGGACTGATCTGGGGTCTGTTCTACTGCATTTTTTCGATCCACTGGCTGGCATTCAACACCGGGACCTATCCCTGGGTCGCGACGTTTTCGATGCTGCTGGCCGCCCTTTTCCTTTCCCTGAATTACGCCGTGACCGGGATGCTGTTCACGATGATCTACCGCCGCGATCAGGGCCGGGCCTTCCTGCTCTTCCCGGTGATCTGGGTCGCCGTTGAGTTCGTACGTTCCTTCGGCATTCTGGGATTTCCCTGGCTTAGCCTCGGCCATTCGCAGGCATACAATACGCTTTACATTCAGCATGCGGATCTCGGAGGCGTTTACCTGGTCACTTTTTCCCTGCTGGTCACGAATGTCCTTCTTTTCATGCTCTTCCGGTCGTTTTCGCGCAAAAAGCTGGCGGCGCTCCTTGCCGCGGTCCTGGTCCCCTTCCTTTACGGGCTGGTTATGATCAATCTTGATCTGGACGAAGACAAGACTTGTCAATTCAGGATCGTACAGCCGAATATCGGAGCAAAGGAAAAATGGGTCCCGGAAAACCGGGTCCCCATCCTCAATCTGCTGGATTCTCTCAGCCGCACCGAGACCGGCGTCGCTCCCGATGTGATCGTCTGGCCTGAAACGGCGGTCCCCTACTATCTGCGCGCGTCCCGGTATTTTTGTTCGACCCTCGCCCGCTGTGCGGCCGACACCCGCGCAACGCTCATTACCGGCGCGCTGGATTTCTTTTACACGGATTCCCTTGCGAGCCACCAAAGCACGAACAGCCTGTTCATCTTCGAACCGGAAAATTATTCCTACTCGGATATCATCTACGATAAGATCCATCTTGTTCCCTTCGGCGAATTCACGCCGGGCGGAAAAATGTTTTCCTGGCTGAACAACATGCAGTACGGCCAAAGCAACTTTACTTCCCGCAAAAACGTCCGGATCCCCCGCATGACCGCGGACAGTATCGCCTTTACTCCCATGATCTGTTACGATTCCGTTTTTCCGCACACCATCCGGCGCTACGCCGCCATGGGCAGTAAATATAACATCCTGATCACCAATGACATATGGTTCGGACGTTCCATGGGTCCCCACCTGCATGCCGCCATTGCCCTTGTGCGCGCCGTGGAGACCCGCCTGCCGCTGGTCCGCTCCGCCAATGCCGGCATATCCATGTTCATTGACAACAAGGGGCGCGTGATCGATTCGGTCCCCCTTTACACGAGAGGGATCATCGAGCAGCCCCTCGCTTTGGGGAGCTATGTCCCGCCCTACGTGAAAATGGGCAATACCTTCAGTGTGCTCATGTTGATCACCGCTCTTTTGGGAATCGTATATACCTTATGGATAAAAACAAAAAAATAGCGGTCCTTCTGATCCTCGCTTTCCTTTTCCCGGCGGGAGCTCAGGACGATCCGAACGAAGGCGTTTATTTCAAGCCCGGGACGCTTCATCTCCCTGAGATCTCTCAGTTTCTGGAGGAGCATCATTATCGCCTGAGTACCGATTCGCTTGCCGCAGCCTACCGGGGAGAGGTCTTCTATTATCTTGAGGAAAAAGATTCGGTCCGCTGCGAGATCCGCCTGACCCAACCCTCCGCCCCTCCTTTCGTTCTGGGCTCATTTATGACGGAACCTGTCAGGCGGGAGAACGTAAGAAGCTCGTTGCGCGAATTCACCATTTGGTTATTGATTTTGAATGCGATTAGCACGATATTATTTTTTGTCAGAACACCTTAATAAAGGATCTCTATGAAAACCCGTTTTCTCCGTCTCCTGACAGTCCTGATCATCGCGTCAATCGCCTTCGGGCAGACCCCGGAGCCCCGGCACGCCTATTTAAAAAGCATCGTCCTTCCGGGCTGGGGCGAATCCGCATACGGTTCCGGGAGCGCCTATGCTTTCATGGCAACGGAACTTGCTCTCTGGGCGGGGTTCGGAGGCTTGCACTATTCCGCCGCGGTCCAGAACCGGGACCTGATCGCCTATTCCCGGCTGCATGCCGGGATATCCGTGTATCCCGACAGCAAAGAATACTGGTCGGACCTCGGCAATTTTTCCTCTTGGGAAGACCACCGCGAGACCATGCTGGAAAACCGCACTCCCGAAGACATCTGGAACATTGACTTCGCCTGGGAGTGGGATTCCGCGCTCAATACCGGCACCTATCGGGAACTGTTCAGAAAAAAGGAACTGACGCTGGTCAGCAGCGAGTTCGTGATCGCCGGCATGATCGTCAACCGCATCGCCAGCGTCATCAACATAAAATATCTTGAAAACAAGCGCATGCAGATACAGGCCTATGCCGCACCGGTCAGGGGCGGCGCCTTCATGCAGCTGGGGTTGTCCTTTTAATGGAACGTCTGAAACACTTATTCCGGATATTTTTCCCCGTCTCGGGAATGATCGCGCTGTTCCTCCTGCCGGGCCTGGCCGGACAGCTGGCCGCCTTTACGCTCATTGCCGTTCTCGCTCTGGCCAGTCCGTATCGCGCCGGTATTTTCGCCTTCTTCCTGAAATTGTCCTCGCTGCTCCTCATAACGCTTGCGGTCCATCTGTTCTTTCGTTTTGGTGAACCCGATTATTTTGCGGCCTTCGGCGGCAGCGCCCTCTGGATCCGGGCGGGGTTCTATACCTTGCGCAATGCCAATATCCTGTTCATCATGAGCTATACGATCAGGAACGGCGCGCCCCTTTCATTCGCCTCCCTGATGGCATTTCTCGAACAACGGGGACCGTCCCGGCTGGTGCAGCCGCTTGCCCTCGCCGTACGCTACGTTTCCCTTATCCGGGATGAATTCCAGTCCCTGCGACAGGTGCACCGGATCATGGGCATTCGGCGGCCGAAACACCTTGCCGCACAGATACGCTATTATACGTCTCTCATCGTGCCGACCATCATTTCCTCCCTGGAGCGGGCGGAAAATCTCTCCCTTGCCATGACCAGCCGAGGATTTAACCGCTAACATGACCCGCTACGTCCTACATGTCGAATACGACGGCACCGCCTACGCCGGATTTCAATTACAAGCGGACCAGCCGACCGTTCAGGGGCGACTGGAAGAGGCTGCGGAAGCTTTATACAAGCAAGCCGTGCGGATGCATGCCAGCGGCAGAACGGATGCCGGCGTTCATGCCGAGCACCAGATCGTTCACTTCGACCCTCCGTCCGAACTCAGGAACCTGAATCTCAAAGCCGCCATGAACACAGTGCTGCCGCCCGATATCCGGGTGATGGACACCGCGGTCACAGATGAAACCTTTCACGCACGGTTTTCCGCCCGCGAACGGCGCTACCGCTATGATATTTCCACAGGAGTCACTGCACTGGACCGCCATCGCGTCTGGCAGATATTTCAGGACCTGGATCTGAAAAGAATGCAGGCCTGCGCAGAGCTGATCGTCGGAGAACATGATTTTACCTCTTTCTGCTCCCTGCAGGCCGAAGTCGACCATAAGCGCTGCCTCATCCGGCGTTCGGCGTGGGAACGCAAGGGCGACCGGCTCAGCTATCACGTTCACGGGAACCGCTTTCTGCATTCCATGGTACGCTCCCTGGTGGGCACCATGGTGGAAGCCGGAAAACACCGCCTGGACGAGAAGGATTTTTTATCCATACTCGAACAGCGCGACCGACTGGCCGGGGCGGTAACGGCACCGCCGCAGGGTCTCTTTCTTGTTGATGTGTTATACGACAGTCCCATCCCCTGGGAAAAGGAGCCATGATGAAAAAGGGTGTTCTGAGCATTCTGTCGCTGATTGTCTGCGTCGTCCTGCTGATCCTGTCATTTCAGCTTTATCTTGATACCCGCAGGCAGCTTCTTTTTCAGGAGATCCGGCAGCAGGATCCGGACAGCAGTTCGTTCAGCGAACGACTTGCGCTCAACGAATCGCTAAGCGCTTCACGGGAGACCGCGATCACCCGCGCGATCCGTTCCGCCTCCCCCGCGATCGCGGGCATTCATGTAACCACGATCCAGGAGTACAGCAATAATCCTTTTTTTAACGATCCCTTCTTCAACCGTTTTTTCCCGAACAACATCTATAAAAAACGCATCCAGAGCCTGGGAAGCGGTGTGGTGATCTCTTCCGACGGCTATATCGTGACCAATGCGCATGTGCTGGGCGAGAACGCCGTGGAGATCTACGCCACCCTGACGGGAGGCGATCGCTATGCAGCGGAAATCGTTGGGATCGACGCGCTGACCGATATCGCCTTGATCAAGATCGACGCACAGGACCTTGCCTTCATTGAAATGGCGGACAGCGACGACCTGATCATCGGGGAGTGGGTGATCGCCCTGGGCAATCCTTTCGGTTTGTTCAACGTCAGCAACAAGCCCATCGCCACCGCCGGGATCATCAGCAGCATCCGGATGAATTTCGGCGAGACCGAAAGCGGACACGTCTACCAGGATATGATCCAGACGGACGCCAGCATCAACAGCGGGAACAGCGGGGGCGCGCTTGTCAACATGCGGGGCGAGCTGATCGGGATCAACACCTTTATTTTTTCCGGGAACACCAGCGGCAACAGCGGTTCGGTCGGGATCGGGTTTGCGATCCCCATTAACCGGGTCCGTCAGATCGTCAGCGACCTGAAAACGAACGGAAAGATCGACCGAAACTGGGACTTCGGCATTTCCGGACAGCCCCTTACCCAGTCGATCATCGATTATTACAATCTTGATACGGACCACGGGATCATTATTATCGATATCAAAAAAGGAAAAGCCGGCGACAAGGCCGGACTGAAGGTCGGGGATATTATTCTTTCGATCAACGACCAGGAAGTAAGACGCAATCAGGATGTTATCGAGATCATCAACACATCCTATTTGAAGATCGGCGATACCATCAAGGCGCTTATCAACCGGGACGGCAGCGAATTCTCCGTGGAGATCCCGCTGATACAATAAACTATTTGACCATCAGTTGCAGGATCTTATCCGGGATATCCGTATTGTCATAATAACCGTTGAACCGTTCCGCTCCCACTCCAAAGGCCCTGACGGGCAGAGGGACCGCGGTATGGGAAAAGGTCGTCCATCCGATGCCGGCCTTTCTTGAAAGCATGCGGCTCACCGACATCATGAAGGGGTCATACCCTCCGTAAAGAATATATTCATAGGGGTTTTCCCAGTTCAGTTTTTCAAAGGATTTCAGATAGGCCGTCTGAAGCTCGCCGCGTTCATATTCGTTCAATCCAAGTCCTTTGCTCTCATCCCCGATCCCGGTTTGTTTTTCCGCAAAATCAAACGCCCATTCCGGGTGGGCTTTGACATGGTCTTCGCCGTATTGTTCGATCATGCTTGCGCGGCTGTCGCTGAATTCCCGGGTCAATTCGGTAAAGGACCCTGTCTGCCATTTCAGCTTGCTCAAGTCGATATTGTCATCTCCGTACGAGGTCCCCATGGTCATGCCGCCGGTCTCGTGGTCCGCGGTGATCACGATCAGGGTATGCTTACGGTGTTTGTTATAGAATTCAAGCGCCACCCTGATCGCGTCGTCAAAGGCCAGGGTTTCAAGGATAGAGGTCTTGGCGTCGTTTGCGTGGCACGCCCAGTCGATCTTTCCGCCTTCGAACATGATGAAAAATCCCTCCGGCCCTTCCAGCATGGCAACAGCCTTCTGCAGCATAGCGTCCTGGGTAATGGAACCTTCATCCAGGTCGATCACATAGGGCATTGCATATTCATCATTTGAATCAGGATGAATGAAAACGACCCGACCCGCGCCGGGCTCCAGATAGCGAAAAGCCGTGGCGTTGTTCACGAACACGAACCCGTTCTGCTTGATCTGGTCGACGATATCCTGTTCGCTGTTTCCTTTCGGATCTTTCTTTTTACGGAAATCCCCGCCGGCAAAAAAATCAAAATCCGAATAGGCCAGCTGGGCGGCGATCTCATAATAATTGCTTCGGCTCGGCTGGTGGGCATAGAATACGGCAGGGGTCGCATGGTCGATATCCACGGTGGTAACGATCCCGACCTTCAGGCCACGTTCCTTGGCCGTTTCCGCAAGGGTCTTCAGCGGATAGCGGTGTTCCGCATCCATGCTGACCGTGCCGTTGGACGTCTTGAACCCGGTCGCCAGCGCGGTTCCTGCGGCGCCGGAATCGGTAATGTGCTTTGATGCCGAAAAGCTGGTGGCGTAACCCGTCGCCGGGGCGAGGTTCATGGCGAGCGGAATGATCCCGGATTTGTTTTCCATGGCTGCGAGATAGCGTTCGGCGGAACTGATCTGGGTATGCCCCATGCCGTCCCCGATAAAGAAAAAGATATAGCGCGCTTCCTGTTTTCCGCATGCGCCAAAAAGAACAAGTGTAACGATCAGAATGAAATATCTCCATTTCCGCAGCATACATGGACTCCTGTCAAGGTTGATGTTGAAATTCCTTCAATTATACTTATACGGCAGAAAAGTAACAAATAATTTTTCCCCGATCATCAATTAAATCCGGCGATTTTATTTGTGCTTTACGGCATTTTTAATTTTTATAACTTCAATAAATTTTATACCTTTACCGGGAGAAATGAATCACCATGTTCGAAACCTGGAACGAAATTAAAAAATACCGCGAGTCGCAGGGCATCTCCATTGAGACCCTGTCCGAACGCACACGTCTTTCTTCCGAAAAGATCCTTTTTCTGGAAGCCGGCGATTTCAGCAAGGCCGACAAGATCATCACCCGCTTTCAGATCAAGAATTACGCCCAGCAGATGGGGCTGAACTATGAGGAACTGATCGAACTCGGGGGACTGAAAAGCATCCCCACCCCGCTTCCCGCCGAATCCCGCGTTGAATCCGTCACGATAAAAAAAACCCACTCGTACCGCGGCAGAAAAAAAGAACTCGGCAAACCCGTGATCTATGCTTTGATCGTCCTGGGGGTTTTTATCGCCGTGTTCGCCCTGAACCTCCTGTCCCGTCATTTCAACCTCAGCTCCGATCTCTTCGAAATGACCGATCAGCAGCGGAAAGCGCTGGACGACACACCGGCGGCCGTCCGGGATTCCACCCTGTACAAGCCCGTCCTTCCCCAGGTCGCCAAACGGACCGAGACCCGGGACATTACCGACACGATGAACCTCTACGACAGCCTTCAGGTCCGCTTCCCCGTCCGTTTGAATATTTTCCCCAAACAACGGCTTTCCTATCGTCTTGAAACGGCCGGAACACCTCCCAAAGAAGATTATATTTTTAAGGATACTCCCGGCTCCCTTTTCTTTGACAAGCCCGGAAGGGTCATTTTTTACAATACCGCGGATACGCGCTTTGTCTTCTCGGGACTCTCGTTCCGTGACAAGGATTACACCCGTGTCGTCATTGATATCAACGAACGCGGACTCGCCAGGATCTATACGAAAGAATAATTTCACCCCTCTGTTCCTGCGCCCGGTCGTTCTTTCTTTCAGATCATGTGCTCTGAATATAAATGGTGATGTAACTGAAAAAGGCAGGTTTCCCTGCCTATTCAGAACTATTGCCGTCAAAGCGCAAGAAAAGATCTAATTATACAACACCCAGATCGACCATCGCCTTGGCAACTTTCATAAAACCGGCAATATTTGCACCCTTAACATAATCGACATACTTATCATCAATACGTCCGTATTCGACACATTGTTCATGGATCCGAGTCATAATACGTCGCAATTCTTCATTAACTCTTACTTTATCCCAGGATTGTCCCATGTAATTTTGGGTCATTTCAAGTCCCGATGTCGTTACCCCGCCGGCATTGGCCGCTTTTCCCGGTGCATAGAGTATCCTGGCTTCCTGGAATACGTCGACTGCTTCGGGTGTCGACGGCATATTGGCTCCTTCCGAAACCAAAAAACACCCGTTCTTGATAAGCGTTTTTGCATCATCAACATCGATCTCGTTCTGTGTCGCACAGGGCAGGGCGATATCACAGGGAATATTCCATGGACGTTTTCCTTCGAAATGCTTGCAGCCGAATTCCTTTGAATACTCTTTTATCCGCCCGCGACGTTCATTCTTAAGTTGCATCACATAATCCCATTTTTCACCACTGATGCCATCCGGATCGTAAACAAAACCTGTCGAATCAGATATGGTAACGACCCTTCCGCCAAATTCATTTACTTTTTGGATCGCATACTGGGCAACATTTCCGGAACCTGAAACCGCAACGACTTTACCCTCAAAGGATTCACCGCGCGTCGACAGCATGTCTTCCGCCATGTAAACCGTACCATAACCGGTCGCTTCAGGTCTTATCAAGCTTCCGCCCCATTGAACACCTTTACCGGTCAGGGCTCCCGAGTATTCATTTTTTAAGCGTTTAAATTGACCATACAAATAACCAATTTCACGCCCGCCAACTCCGATATCTCCCGCCGGAACATCGGTTCTGAAACCGATATGGCGGAAGAGCTCACTCATAAAACTTTGACAAAAGTGCATGACTTCATTGTCGGTCTTACCCTTAGGTTCAAAATCCGCACCTCCTTTTGCACCGCCCATCGGCAATGTAGTCAGCGCGTTTTTGAATATTTGCTCAAACCCGAGAAACTTCAAGATGGAAAGATTCACGCTCGGATGAAAACGAAGACCCCCCTTAAAAGGGCCTATCGCATTGTTGAATTCAACACGATATCCCGTATTCACGACCACTTCTCCGGCATCATTGACCCATGGCACCCGAAAGATAATGGTTCTGTCCGGAATGATGATCCGCTCCATGATATTGGCCGCCTTGAAAACCGGATTCGCTTCATAGACTTCCCATACAGAATCTACCACTTCCTTAACCGCCTGAATAAATTCAGGTTGGTTGGGATTCTTGGCGATTACATGATCCATGAATTCACTTTTTGTCATGATCTTTCTCCTTTTTCCAAATTATTATTTCTATTTCCTGTTCATTTTACTATAGCCTTTTACTCCTGAACTTTATTATTGTTAATAATATTAATCTTCAGTTATACAATCCCTTGCTCAACGATGGCACGCGCAACCTTCAGGAATGCCGCAATATTGGCCCCTTTAACATAATCTACATAATTTTCCTGAACGCGGCCATGCTCTACACACTGTTCATGGATTCTGACCATGATCTGGTGCAGTTCGGCGTCTACTTTCTCGCGTGTCCATGACAAACCCATGTAATTTTGCGTCATTTCGAGTCCCGATGTCGCAACCCCGCCTGCATTTGCCGCTTTTCCGGGAGCATACAGCAATTTTGCCTTTTCAAACACTTCGACCGCTTCCGGCGTACAGGGCATATTCGCTCCTTCGGCAACGCAGATACAGGAATTTTTTACCAGCATTTCTGCATCTTCTTTATTGAGCTCATTTTGTGTCGCACAGGGCAAGGCAACATCCACCGGTTGTTCCCATGGTCTTTTCCCGGGATAAAAGGTCGATGAAGGAAATTCTTTGGCATACGGTTCCACAATATCATTATTACTGGAACGCAGCATCAGCATATATTGGATCTTATCGTTACATATCCCGTCAGGATCATAGATGTACCCGTCAGGACCCGACAATGTTACAACCTTGCCTCCCAATTCGTTGACCTTGGTAACCGCCCCCCAGGCAACATTGCCAAAACCCGACACCGCTACACGTTTTCCTTCAAAGCTTTCTCCGATGTTCTTAAGCATTTCGTCAGCAAAATAGACCACGCCGTAGCCGGTGGCTTCCGGGCGCACCAAAGATCCGCCCCAGTTGATCCCTTTGCCGGTTAGTACACCGGTAAATTCATTTTTTATTCTTCTGTATTGACCGAATAAATAACCAATTTCACGCGCGCCCACCCCGATATCGCCGGCCGGAACATCCGTCCGAGAACCAATATGCCGGTATAATTCGGTCATAAAACTCTGGCAGAAACGCATGACTTCACCATCCGAACGTCCACGGAAGTTAAAATCCGATCCGCCTTTCCCTCCGCCCATAGGAAGTGTGGTCAGGGCATTCTTGAATATCTGTTCAAAACCGAGAAATTTCAATATAGAAAGGTTCACGCTTGAATGGAAACGCAATCCACCTTTATAGGGGCCGATCGCTCCATTAAATTCTATTCGAAAACCGCGATTTACTTTCACTTCGCCGGCATCGTTTACCCATGGTACGCGGAACATGATCACACGGTCAGGTTCTACCAGCCGTTCAAGTACATTTGCATCCTGAAATATGGGATTTTGTTCATAAATATCCCATATAGAATTAACTACTTCCAAAACTGCTTGCAAAAACTCGGGTTGATTGGGGTTTCTTGCAGCAACATCTTCCATAAAAGCACGTTTGGTCATTGTTTTACCTCCATTAGGGTTTAACCAAATCCATTAAGAATTTTCCATCTTCCACTTCCTCCGTTGCCGTAGGAAAGTGCATCAGGAGTACATCTCATTTTGTTTAATCGTATCAAGAATTCTCTTTAATTTAACGATCAATTTAATGATATTTTTTATAAAAAGTAAACATGAGTTTTGGCTTTTTTTCAGTATTTTTTAAGGTTTTGGGGGCTGACGATCTTCGAATAAAAACACCCCGTATCCTATAGAATCATAACAAACAATTCATACAAACGAAAGACTGCTGATGTTTTGTTGCCGAAAGCCGGTTCATACTCATTTTTTTAATATTGCAGTGCCGGATATGCGAAACTGGAAAGGCACAGACTCTTCGAAACATCTTAAGATTTTTCCGTTTCGAATTTTTTGATCGCTTCCCGCATGGCGGGTATCATATCATCCTCAACGGCGCGGACGGCCGCCCGGATCCCGTTCTTGAAGGCATAGGCCGAGGAGCGCCCGTGGCTTTTGATCACGAGCTTGTCGAACCCGAAGATCGGCGCACCGCCGTATTCCTCGTAACTGGCGACCTTCATGAGCTTTTTGATGCCGCCCGAAAGACAGAGCAGTCCGATCTTCCAGATCAGTTTTCCCTTCATCGCCATTTTTGCGATCTTTTTGACGGCTTCCGAGGTGCCCTCCATTGTCTTGATGGCGATATTCCCCGTCATCCCCTCGCTTACGATAATATCGGCTTTCCCCTTGATCAGGTCATTTCCCTCGATATTGCCGATAAAATCGATATCGGGCCGAGAGGAAAGGAGCTTGTAGGCCTGTTTCATGGTTTCGTTGCCTTTATGTTCCTCCGCCCCGATATTGAGCAATCCCACGGTCGGTTCGGCAATGCGAAGGATCTTTTTCGCGTAGCTGGTCCCCATATAGGCAAAATGCACCAGGTCGTCCGCCGAATTGCTCACGTTCGCTCCAATGTCCATCATCAGCGAAAATATTCCGGGGCGCTGCCGTTCATTGAGCGTCGGGAAGACCGTACCCAGGGCTGTCCGGTTCACGCCGGAAATGCGGCGGATATGGGTTGCTGCGGACAGGATGACGGCGCCGGTGCTTCCGGCGGAGACCATGGCATCGGCTTTTCCTTCGCTGAGCAGCCGTGCGGCCACCAGGACCGAGGCATTGGGTTTTTGAAGGATCGCCTCTTTGGGATGATCTTCCATGGTGATCTCGTCCGGCGTATGCACGAGGGTGATCCGCTCCCCGAAAGCGGCATGTTCTTTCAGTTCGGCCTTGATCTTTTGCTCATCGCCGATCAGCAGGATACGGACCCGCGGATCCTCCGCCAGTGCGAGGCAAACGCCCTCGACCGTGATCCGCGGCGCGTGATCTCCGCCCATGGCATCGACGGCGATCGTAATTTTCTCTTTGTTCATGGTAGTTTCCCTTATGCTGTGTTTCAGGGAATGTACGGTTTTTTTGCCTGCCGGTCTATCATTTTATTTATCGCCCCTGAGCGTGTGTTTGAGCATTGATTTTCAATTAATTTATTGGTTTTTCTTCTTTCATCCGTTAAATTTGACAGCTTTGCTATTTATCATGAAAAACGTAATTCTGCTTAAAGCGGCAGGATGATATTGAAACAGAATATGGAGGTTAGATCCGGTATGTCTAAAAACCTTATATGGCGTTATCTCATTATAGCTGTGGTCCTGGGTTGGGCGATCTATTCCCTGATACCCACATTACAGTATGAGCGCTTAAGCGACAAAGAAAAAACGGCACTGGAAGAAGAAGGGAAGCTGGTCGACCTGGAATCCAGGATCATTAAACGCGGCCTGGACCTTCAGGGCGGTATGCATCTGATCCTTGAGGTCAATGTCCCGCAATTCGTCAGAAAGATCGCGGACCATCAGTCCAGAGCCTATTACGATTACATGGAAAAGGTGGACGCGCTCTACGCCCGGGATCCGGAAGAGGATTATCTTGACATGATGCTGGAGACCGCCAACGCCGACAGTCTGCGTTTAAGCCGTTACTTCCCCTCGGAAGACCGCAAGACCGACAACCGGTCTGTAGTGGAGAATCTCCGGAAAGAATGCGAACAGGCAGTCGTTCGCGCCGAAGAGATCATCCGGAACCGCATCGACCAGTTCGGCGTCGCCGAACCGGTGATCCAGCTGGTCGGGAACAAGCGCATCATCGTCGAACTGGCAGGCATTGACGACCCGCAGCGCGCGAAAGACATCATTCACAATACCGCACTGCTTGAATTTGTGCTGCTGAAAGATGCCGACTATACCCAGGATATCATCAACCGCATCGATGCCGCCGTCAAACGGATCACTCCGGGCGACATCAGCGCCCTTGACACCGCAGTGGTTTCCAATAAAAAAAGCTCGGACAAAGAGATCTCCGTGAGCGAACTGCTCGGACTTGAAGAAGACGGGACCGCCAGCGATTCTTCCGTCCTTGTGGACGAGAACCTTGCGCTTGACAAGCCCTTCAGCGCGCTGCTGCGGAACCTGGGCTGGGACATCGGCGTCCCCGCCGAGAATTACTACGCCGTAAACAAGATCCTGAACGACCCCGAGGTCGTCCGCATCCTGCCGAACGACCTGAGGATCCTTTTCTCAGGCAAAACACAGTCAATGCAGACCACCGAAGGCAAGTCGGTCGCGTTCTACACGCTTTATTTTGTGAACCGTGAAGCCGGTCTGACCGGTGAAGTGGTCAAGGAAGCCAAAGCCGAGCTGGGAAGCGTCTCCAGCGAGAAAATGGGGCAACCGATCGTCAACGTCCGCATGGATGCCGAGGGCACCAAGACCTGGGCGCGTCTGACGGGCGCCAATGTGGACAAACGCCTTGCCATCGTCCTTGACAACAAGGTGCAAATGGCCCCGCGGATCGAGAACAAAATCCCGAACGGCCGCACCCTGATCGAAGGGTTCGCAAACCTTCAGGAAGCCCAGGATATCGAGATCGTCCTGAAAGCCGGCGCCCTCCCCGCGCCCATTGACATCATCGAAGAGCGCACCGTGGGCGCTTCCCTCGGCGCCGATTCCGTTCAGCGCGGCGTAAAGAGCGCCCTGATCGGCCTGTCCCTTGTCGCTCTGTTCATTATTATCTACTATCAGGGAGCCGGCATCATCGCCATTGTCACCCTGATCCTGAATATTTTCTTTGTGTTGTCCATTCTTGCCTCCCTGCGGGCGACCCTGACGCTTCCCGGTATTGCGGGACTTGTGCTGACCATGGGAATGGCGGTGGATGCCAATGTGCTTATTTTTGAGCGCATCCGTGAGGAATACCTGAAAGGCAAGACCGTGCGTTCCTCCGTTGAGAACGGCTACTCGCGGGCCCTGATCACGATCATGGATGCCAACCTGACCACCCTGATCACGGCCCTGGTGCTGTGGCAGTACGGTTCGGGCCCCATCCGCGGATTTGCCGTCGTTCTGTTCTGGGGTATCATCTTCAACTTTGTTTCCGGATACTTCATTTCACGCACGATCTTCGTATCGTTCACGCACGGCAAAAAACCCTTAAATAAGCTCAGCATATAGGAGGTTATGGTGCTACAAATCTTCAAGAAAGCGAATTACAATATTGTCGATAAACGCCGTCTTGCGTTTATTGTCTCGGTCGTGGTCATTCTCGCGGGCGTCGTTTCTCTCTTTTTGCAGGGACTCAATTTCGGCATCGATTTTGAGGGCGGCGCGAAAATGCAGATCAAATTCAACACGCCCGTCACCGCAGAAGAACTCCGGGCCAAGTTCACCGTAACGGACTTCGGCATTCCCGAGATCAAGAGCAGCGGCGTGAACGAATACATGATCACGATCAATGCAAGTGAATCCGTGGATACCGATGAGGTGCTGAAATCGGTTCTCGGGACGATGGATTACACCCTGCTTCAGGTCGATAAGATCGGCCCGAAGATCGGACATGAAATGCGCAGCAATTCCTTCAAAGCCATCCTGATCGCGCTGATCCTGGTGCTGATCTACATTACCGTCCGCTTCGAGTTCAAATTTGCGGTCGGCGCCGTGATCGCTCTGGCGCACGACGTCCTGGTCACCTTTGCCTTTTTCTCCTTCTTCCAATGGGAAATTTCCATGCCGGTGCTCGCGGCCTTCCTGACCATCGTGGGCTATTCCCTGAACGATACGATCGTGGTCTACGACCGGATCCGGGAAAACATCAAGGTTCACAAAGGCAAACCCTTGAAGGACGTGATCAATCTGAGCATCAATCAATCCCTGTCCCGTACGGTCATTACCTCCCTGACCACCTTCATGGTCGTCCTGATCCTCGCGATCTTCGGCGGACAGGTATTGTTCGGCTTCTCGATCGCCATGGTCGTCGGCGTGATCGTCGGAACCTATTCCTCGATGTTCGTCGCCGCCCCCATCCTGATCGCCTGGGAACACAAGTTCAAGGAAAAAGAAGAAAAGAAAGCCTGACACGTTCCGGCCGGGATACCTGCCGGAACCCGTGTTTTCATATAAACCCGGCTGAAAATGCCGGGTTTGTTCTATAAAGAAACCGAGGGACTATGAATACGCCGGTTCTCCTGGAAGTCAAGCATCTGCACTTTTCATTCGACGGAAAACATCCCGTCCTGACGAACATTTCCCTGCCCGTTCTTGACCGCGATTATCTCGTGATCATGGGTCCGAACGGCGGCGGAAAGACCACGCTGCTGAAGTGCATGCTCGGGCTTTTGAAACCGGATCACGGAACGATCCGCTACCACGGCATGAGCACCCGGGATTTCGGCTACGTTCCCCAGTTCACCACCTTTGACAAACAAATGCCGATCCGTGTGCATGAATTCATTGAAAGCGGGCTCATCGCTTCCTATCATCCCTTCAAGAACCGCATTCTTGACAAAGACGGTCTGGTTGAAAAACAGCTGGAAGAATTTTCCCTGACCCCGATAGCGTATGCCGCGATCAGCGAGATATCGGGCGGACAGCTTCAGCGGGTCCTGCTGGCCCGGGCGCTCATTCAGAACCCCAAAATCCTCTTTCTCGACGAACCCACGACCTTCATCGACCCGGAATCGCGCGGGAATCTTTCCCTCATCCTGCAGAAACTGAATAAGACCCTTGCCATCGTCATGATCACCCATGACACTTCGGCCATTGACGACCATGTCAAGAACATCGCCTGCATCAATCAGAACCTGTATTATCACGGCAAGGATGAACCCCTCGAATCTTCCCTGGTCAAGGTCTATGGCTGTCCGATCGAACTTATCGGCCACGGCATGCCGCACCGCGTCCTGAAGGAGCACGAATGAGCATCCTGAACTATGAATTCGTCAGAAACGCACTCTGGGCAGGCTTGCTGCTGAGCATAACGTCCGGGATCATCGGCTCCCTGATCGTGGTCAAACGCGACACCTTCCTGATCGGCGGTATCAGCCACGCTTCATTCGGGGGGCTCGGTCTATTCTATTTTCTTGGACTTAACCCCATTCTGGGCGCGTTTACCGTTTCGGTCCTCTCCGGAAGCGTGATCGGACTTACCCCGGAACGAAAACTTCATACGCACAACGCGCTGATCGGCGTTCTGTGGGCCTTCGGGATGTCCATCGGGATCATTTTCATCACCCTTACTCCCGGTTTTGCTCCCAACCTGCTGACCTATCTTTTCGGCGACATCCTGACGGTGCGTAGCGCCGACATTCTGAACATCCTGATCTATAATATTGTCCTGCTCATCACCGTATTTCTGTTTTACAAGCCCTTGATCGTTTTTCTGTTCGACAAGGAGTTCGCCGCATTGCACGGGATCAGGGTGAACCTTTACCGGTATTTCTTCTATCTTTTCATTTCCGTTGCGATCGTGCTCATGATCCGGAGCGTCGGCATTATCCTGGTTCTCGCTCTTTTCACCATCCCTCCCCTGATCGCGCTTCCCTTCGCCAAACGGCTTCCCGTGATCATGCTGTATTCCGTGATCGTTTGTCTGGTCATTTTCATGGGCGGTTTTTTTATCGCCTATTATACCAACCTCCCGACAGGTCCCGTCATCATCATGACAGGCACGCTGCTGATGCTGATCGTCAGAACCCTATGCCATTTCACACAAAAGAATTCCTGAAAACCGTCTATCTGAAGAGTCTGGTCGACGTGCATCCGGATGCGCTCTTTTCCGCTTACCTGCATCTTTATGACCGGGAGCTCTATTACCGGAACACGCTAATCCCTCTCGGCTCGCGCGGCAGACTGGTACTTGCCGGCTCCGGGAAAGCGGCCCTCACGATGGCCAAAGCCCTCACCCGGTATTTGCCCCGCCCTCCCGACGAAACGCTCCTCATCGCGCCCGCAGGAGGCAATGAGGACATGCAGGGCGTTTATCCGGGCGACCATCCCGTGCCCGCAGAGAACAGCCTTGCCTCGGGACAAAAGATGCTCGAACTCCTGGATTCGCTGAACGAACACGACGTCCTGCTCTACCTGCTGTCCGGCGGTTCTTCTTCCCTCTTCGAAGTTCCGGCAGAAGGACTGACGATCGAAGACATTCAGGCAGCCACGCGCGTATTTTTAAGCGCCGGACTCCCGATCCGGGAGATAAATTTTCTTCGTGCAAGGCTTTCTCAGGTAAAAGCCGGCCGCCTCGCGGCCCGCTGCAAGGCAAACTGTCATGTTTTCGTCTTGTCCGACGTCATGGGGAACGATCTTTCCGTGATCGCTTCGGGCCCCTTTACCACCCTTGATCCCCATGCAATGAACCTGGAAGGGCTGATCCGGGACTACGCGCTGGACCGGCGGCTTCCGGAGCATCTCCTGCATCTGCTGCGGACCAATCCGCCGCCGCAGGCGGCCGCCACCGTTCCTCACTATCTGATCGGAAGCAATATGGAATTTCTGGGCGCGGCGGAAAAGCATCTTGAAGCGGAAGGTATTCACACCCTCAGTTATCCGGAAAGCCTGTACGGGGAAGCCCGGGACTCTGCAGGGATGATCGCCGCCATGATCCGGAATTACCGGGGCCCGAAACCCGCATGCCTGCTGTTCGGGGGTGAAACGACCGTAACCCTCAGCGGGGATCACGGAGAGGGCGGCCGTTCGCAGGAACTCGCTCTGGCAGCGGTAAGCCTTTTGAAAGATCTTCCCGGAACGTGCCTGCTTGCCGCCGGATCGGACGGGATCGACGGGACCGGCGAGGCCGCCGGTGCGGTCGTGGATTCCGGAACATACGGATTAGCGCTTTCTCTCGGGCTGTCGCCGGAGCCTTATCTTGTCCGGCACGATTCCGCAGCGTTTCACCGGCGGTGCGGGACAGGGATCGTGACCGGACCTAGCGGAACGAACCTGGGCGACCTTGTCATGGCGATGACGGGCTGATACTTTTTGAGATGAGAAATCAGACCGCTGTTCTTTTGACGTAAACACACAAAATTGACGTAAACGTAAAAAGGCCGGAATTTCCGGCCTTTTTCTCTCTGTATCTTAATGAATTATACGCGTTCGCGGCGCGTATATTTCGTGTGAAGCAGATGATGCGACACCTCTCCCAGCGGAGTCCCGAGGAATTCCTTATACAGCTGAATGACTTCCGGGTTCTCATGTGATTTGCGGATCTTCATTTTTTCATCTTCCGTATAGATCGCCTGGGCGCGTTTTTTCCGGATCTCCTCATTGGTCGGGATGGGCTGGCCGCCGCCGCCGATACATCCGCCGGGACATGCCATGATCTCGATGAAATGATAGGGCGATTCCCCTATCGACACGTCTTCCATGATCTTCGTGGCATTGGTCAGGCCGTGGGCTACGGCCACGCGAAGTTCGATCCCTTCGAGGAAGCTCCATTCCGGGAGCACGTTCTCGAGCTTGATCTTGGCGTCGCGAATGCCTTCCATGCCGCGGACCGGGGTAATGTTCAGTCCGTCGAAGGGGACTTCCCGTCCGGTGACGATTTCATAGGCGGTGCGCAGGGCCGCTTCCATCACGCCTCCCGTGGCTCCGAAGATCACGGCGGCGCCGGTGGATTCGCCCATAAAGGGATCGAATTTGCCGTTCGGCAATTCCTTGAAATTCATGCCGGACTGACGGATCATGTGGCCCAGTTCCCGCGTCGTGCAGACATAATCGATATCCTGAAGACCGCTGTCATTCATCTCCAGGCGGTTGGCTTCATATTTTTTCGCCGAGCAGGGCATGACGGAAACGCTGACGATATTTTTGGGATCAATGCCTTTTTTGTCGGCATAGTAGGTTTTTGCCAGGGCCCCGAACATCTGCTGAGGCGACTTGCAGGTCGAAAGGTTTCCCAGATAGTCCGGGTACATATGTTCAATGAACTTGATCCAACCGGGTGAACAGGAGGTCATCATGGGAAGAGGAATGTCTTCCTTGTCAACCAGCTTCCGTTTCAGGCGGTCCAGCAATTCATGTCCTTCTTCAATAATGGTCAGATCCGCGCTGAAGTCCGTATCGAGGACCGAATCGAATCCCAGGCGTTTTAACGCGGTTGCCATTTTGCCGGTGACGCGCACGCCCGGTTCGTATCCGAGCATTTCGCCCAGAGCCACACGGACGGCGGGCGCCGTTTGCACCACAACGTGCTTGTTCGGGTCGCCGATCGCTTCCCAGATCTCATCGATGTAGCGGCGTTCGGTCAGAGCGCCTGTAGGACAGCGGTTGATGCACTGTCCGCAGTTGGTGCAGACCACATCGCTCATCACGGTATCGAAGAAGGTCGCGATCTTCATGTCCGCCCCCTTGAAGATCACGTCGAGCGCGTTGACCTTCTGCAGTTCGGCACAGGTCCGGACGCAGCGCTGGCAGCGGATGCACTTGCTCTCGTCTTTTTCGATCGCCCAGGAGGAGCGGTCCACCGTGAAGGACTTATTTTTCAGGAGATTGATGTAGATCTCGTTGTCGATATTGTATTCCGAAGCCAGTTC
Organism: Fidelibacterota bacterium; assembly: GCA_016937825.1. Taxonomy (GTDB): domain Bacteria; phylum Fidelibacterota; class Fidelibacteria; order Fidelibacterales; family Fidelibacteraceae; genus M50B103. Next base: position 24,171 of record JAFGVT010000141.1, read on the forward strand.
CTGCAGTTCGCAATTGGTCGAGCGGTAGCAGGTGGTGCACTGCGTGGAATGCTCCGAGACAAGCAGGGCCAGAATATCGCGGCGGGCGCGGCGCACTTTCGGGGAATTGGTGTAGACGACCATTCCGTCCATGACCGGCGTTGCGCAGGAGGCGGGCAGAGAGCGCCAGCCTTCGACTTCCACCACGCACACGCGGCAGTTACCCGCAATGCACAGGTCCTCGTGGAAACAAAGCGTCGGGATCTTGACATTCTCGATTTTCGCCGCTTCCAGGAGGGTGATCCCGTCGGGAACGGAGACTTCTTTACCGTCAATCTTTATATTGATCATTTTTTCTGACATGGTTTACCTCGTATTAATAGATCATTTCTTCTCTGAAGTTCTCAACGATCGATGAGAATGAATTACCGACCGACTGTCCCAGTCCGCATTTCGCCGTGATCTTCATCGTATCGGCAAGGCGCAGGAGGTCGTTCAGGTATTTCTGGCTCTTTTCGCCGCGTTTTACGGCTTCGATGCCTTTCAGCAGCTGCTGGCAGCCGACCCGGCAGGGCGTGCACTGTCCGCAGGATTCTTCTTCAAAGAATTCCAGGTAATTGTGAAGCACATTATACATGGAACGCGAGCTGTTGAAGATCATCATGGAGCCGCCGGTCGGCAGAGAGAATCCTGTCAAGCCGCCCTGGTAGCCGATATGGGTCTCGGCAAAGCGTTTCCGCGGCACGCAGAAACCGGAGGCGCCGCCGACCTGGACCGCTTTCGCATCCCCGTCGCCGAATTCCTTCACGAATTCATCCAGCGTCATGCCGAGCTCAAGCTCGTAGATCCCCGCTTTGGGGGTGTCGCCGGATACCGAGAACAGTTTGGATCCGCTTGAGCCTTCGATCCCCATGGCTTTGAATTCCTCGGCGCCGATCCGCAGGATCATCATCGTGTAGACAAAGGTTTCCACATTGTTCACGACCGTCGGCTTGCCGAGATAGCCTTCGTTGGTGGGATACGGCGGCTTGTTGCGCGGTTCTCCGCGCTTTCCTTCCATGGATTCGATGAGGGAGGTTTCCTCTCCGCAGACGTAGGCGCCGGCTCCGATGAAGAGCTTAACGTTGAAGTCCAGGTTCAGTTCTTCCATCCATTTGTGAAAGGTGTCCAGCACCTTCTCCAGCTTGGGGATCAGGAAGCGGTATTCATGACGGAGATAAACAAACCCCTCGCGGGCGCCGGTCACATAGGCGCACAGCGCCATGCCGCCCAGCACTTTCAGCGGTTCGCGGTCGAGAATTTCACGATCCTTGAATGTTCCGGGTTCGCCTTCGTCGGCATTGCATATGACGTATTTCTTATTGCTTTTCTCATTCGCGGCCATCTTCCATTTCAGTCCTGTGGGGAATCCCGCCCCGCCGCGTCCCTTTAAGCCCGAGGCGATCAGCGTCTGTATGATCTCCTCCCTCGGTTTCTGAAGCCCTGCGGCGAGAATGTCGCGGCAGCTGCAATCCTTACTGAAAATAAGGTCAACACGTTTTAATTTTCTTTTAGCCATGTTATTTAACCTTTATTTATGATTTTTTATAGTATTCGTCAATGATCTGCAGGACTTTTTCCGGCGTGAGGTCCGTATAGGGCTGATCGTTGATCAGCATGGCGGGACCCTTGTGGCACCATCCGATGCAGTTGGTCTGCAGAAGGGAGAATTTCCCGTCACTGGTCGTTTCGCCGACCTTGATCTTCAGGGCTTCCTCCAGCGTAAGCAGGATATCGTTCGAGCCCTTCATATAGCAGCTGATCGTTTTGCAGACCCAGATGATATTCTGGCCGCGGACCTTGAGGTCAAGGAAATGATAAAATGACGCCACCCCGTAGACATGGGCTGACGAAAGGTCCATTTCAGCGGCAATTTCAGATATGTCGCTGCGTGTCAGATAGTTCTTGGCCTGCTTTACCTCTTGCAAGACCGGGAGCAAATTCTTACGCTCTTTGCCGTACTTATCCACAGCAATTTTTATAGCGCTTTCTCTTTTCCGCATGGGCGCCTCGCTTCCTTTTTTTAAATTGTTCGAGTCAAGTATTTAATAAAAATTACAAGACGAAAAATACATTCAAAAGCTTGCTTTTTCAAATAATATTTAAAAAAATTTTATTTTTAAAATACGTCTGCGCGGTCTGATAAAATTTTGTTTTTCGAATGAAGTTTGTTATTATAGTGTCTATGAATAAAACCCTCCAAAATAATATCCTTTTTTCCATACAATCCCCTTCCGACATCAAGCGTCTCAGCATGAAGGAACTTGCGCAGCTTGCCGACGAACTCCGGGCCTATATCATCGATGTCGTTTCCGAGACCGGCGGGCATCTTGCGCCCTCGCTCGGGACCGTGGAACTGACGATCGCCCTGCTGTACATCTACGATCTGCCCCTTGACAAGATCGTGTGGGACGTCGGCCACCAGGCCTATCCCTTCAAGGTCCTGACCGGAAGACGGGACGCGCTGAAGACGATCCGGAAATACGGCGGTATCAGCGGTTTCCCCAAGCGAAGCGAGAGCGAATACGACGTGATCGGGGTCGGGCATGCGTCGACCTCCATTTCCGCCGCATTGGGTCTCGCCGTAGCGGAATCCCTGCGGAACATCCACAGCCACGTCATTGCCGTGATCGGCGACGGCGCCCTGACCGGCGGACTTTCCTGGGAAGGCATGAACAATGCCGGGAACCTGAAAAAACAGCTCCTTGTCATTCTGAACGACAATGAAATGTCCATTTCCCGGAATGTGGGGAGCATCCCGAAATACCTTAACCGCATCGTGACCACGCCCTTTTACAACAAGATCAAGGATGACCTCTGGGGACTGACCCAAAACCGGAAGTTCCTGCGTTCGGCGCTCCGGACCTTCAAAGAGACCCTGAAGACCCTGTTCTCTCGGAACGTGATGTTCGACGAGCTCGGACTGCGTTATATCGGGCCGGTCAACGGCCACAGCATCCCCGACCTGATCAGCGCCCTGAAGCGGATCAAGGAGCTGAATCAGCCGATCCTGCTCCATGTTCTGACCAAAAAAGGGAAAGGACTGAAAGAAGCCGAGGACAATCCCCGGAAATACCACGGCATATCGGGCAACGGGAACGGCGGCAGCGAGTCCGGCACCGTGTCCTACACCGCGGCGTTCGGGAAAAGTATCCTCGAACTTGCACAACAGCATGATGACGTCATCGCCATCACCGCCGCCATGACGGACGGCACCGGTCTGACGGAATTTGCAAACGCCTATCCCGCCCGTTTCTTTGACGTGGGCATCGCGGAAGCCCATGCGGTCACCTTTGCCTCCGGACTGGCGGCGGACGGACTTCGTCCCGTGGTCGCGATCTATTCCAGCTTTATGCAGCGCGCGCTGGACAGCGTGATCCATGATGTGGTCCTTCAGGACCTTCCGGTCATCTTTTGCATGGACCGCGCAGGGCTCGTCGGGGCGGACGGTCCCACCCATCACGGGGTCTTCGACCTTGCCTTCCTGAGCATGCTGCCCAATACGGTGGTCTGCGCCCCCAGGGACGGCAACGAGCTCCGGAACCTGCTGCACACCGCCTACGGCATTCGCGACAAGGCGGTCTTTATCCGTTATCCGCGGGCAAACACGCACGCCTTTGACATGAGCCTGGCGGTAAAACCGATCCCGGTCGGCTCCTGGGAGATCCTGAAGCAAGGGAAAGGGATCGCGTTGCTGGCGATCGGGAGCATGGTCGAAGCGGCGGAACGCGCCTGCGTCAAACTCAGTAAAAAGGGATTGTCCCCCACCCTGGTCAATGCCCGTTTCATCAAGCCCTGCGACAGCGCCATGCTGGACCTGCTGGCCTCAGATCACGACCTCTTCGTCACGATCGAAGAATCCTCTCCCCGCGGCGGTCTGCGCGACACGGTCCTGCAGCATTTTCAGGACAGTCCGAAATCACCCCGCATTCACTCCCTTGCCCTGCCCGACGCTTTCGTCACCCACGGCGAACGGGACGAGCTGATGCGGGAAGTCCGCCTGGATGCCGAGGACATCGCCGACGATATCCTGCGCATCCTGCCATAATTCCGGGTTTTCGATAAAAATATACGTTTCCTAAATAAACCAAACCGAACAAGACCGCCTTCATTGCCCGGCAAGGCGCCTGTTCACGACTTGCGGTTTCATATGAACGACGGACAGAACGACAGGGAAAATCGGATCCGGGAGATCCGCGAAACGGAAGAACGCTTTGCGCGCATGGCCGTCGGAAAAGGCATCCATCATGCCTTTGTCGCCTTTGCGGCGGACGATGCCGTTCTGCTCAGGAACGGCCGGCTTATCGTCGGAAAAGACGCCATCGATGATTTTTACAAAGATCAGGATTCCAAAGGACTGACTTGGGCGCCCGAGCTCATTGATGTTTCCGCATCGGGGGACCTGGGGTATACCTATGGTTTCTATACCTACACATATGAAGACAGCGAAGGAAATCCGGTGACCCGAACAGGGATCTTTCATACCGTTTGGAAACGCCAGCCGGACGGAAGCTGGAAATATGTCTGGGACTGATCCGGCGATGCAAAAACAGCCTCAAAGATCCATTGCCTGATCCTTCCGCTCAATTCTTCTCACTCTCAGCCGTTTATTTTGGAATTTCGCGTCAGGCGGTGCGTTCCCTGTCGAAATCCGGCTCATGTTTCGCAAGTTCTTCCGACATGCGCCGGTGTATCTCGTTTGAAAAGGCCCTTCGCGCTTCGATGTCCTTGTCGTCATAGTCAGGGACGACCGGTTCGAGCACGTGCATGTCGATCCGGACGATCCCCAGGGTCAGGAAACGCAGAAAATGTTTGAAGAACGGGGTATCCAGGCCCTTTTTATCGGTAGCCCACGCGATCTGGCTGCGGCGCTTCTCGTCGATGGGTTTTCCGTTCAGACCTCTGAGCACGAACACGGCCGGGACCAGGGGGCATTTCAGCTGGTTGGCCACGACAAAGAGCGCGGAGGAAAAGGGACGCAGCCAGGTTCCGTCCGACGTGGTCTTTTCGGGCGCGAACCAGAAATTGATCCTGTTGTTGACCACATCCGATACTTTTTTAATATACACGTCCGACAGCCCGCCCGTCCGGCGATCGACGAACACCGTTCCGACGGCTTTCACGACCGCGCCGATGACCGGCCACTTTTCGATCTCATCCTTTGCGACAAAGGCCATCGGCCGGATCTTGAGCAAGGCGATGACCTCGATGTAACCCAGATGATTGCTTGCCATCAGGAAGCCGCGGTCCTTCGGCATGCGTTCCCGGTTAAAGATACGCACCCGGATACCCAGGATCACCCGTAGCGGCCATGCCAGGGCCGGGGTCAGATAATGAATGATGCGGACCGACAGGTCCTTATTGAAAATACCGATCACCCAATACAGGATGAAGAGCGAAAGGACCAGCGCAAGGGTATAGACGACCAGAAGGACGATCCGCACAAAGGCCAGGAGATATTTCATGACGCTTCCGGGTTGATCAGGTGACCGAGAAAGAGGACAACGCCGCTTTTACGGTCGCGGATCATGAAGATAAAGGGGTGGTCCGCGCGGAATTCGACCGGGGCGACCATGGAAGGCGCCGTGGAAGTCATTTTCATGATCACCGCCGTTGCCGCCGCCGCCTCTGTTTTGATCTCATCCACTTCGATAAAGGCCTTGTGCAGCACCGAGGAGATCATCAGGTCCTTCTTTCCGGTCATGCCGCTGAAATCGGCGGCTGCCGTAAATGCGTCTTCCATCCCCAGGGCCGAAAGACCCCGGGTCATTTCGAAATCGTCTTCCAGGCGGAATTTCGGCAGATAGACCAGAACATCCTTGAAGGTCCGGGTTTGATCGTGTTCAAGGAGGATGTCCTGACCGATATACCCGTAGAGTTCCGTAATGCCGGCGCGTTCGCGCGGGAGGATGATCAGCATGGTCTGGGCGCCTCCCTTGTAATCAAGTTCAAGTATCTGGAATTCATCCGTTTCCGAATACGCGTAATGGTGGCGCTGGTACATCATGTCGGTTCTGAAGAACTCCCCGCTCAGGGGATAAAAGACTTCTTTTCGCGTCATTTCCTTGCTGAAAGAATTCTCCCATTCAGCGTTGAAATACACCGCATTGGTGAGGATCAGGCGCGTCAGGGGCGTGATCGCGTCCGCGGGAATAAGGTCGTTGATGCGTCCCGCCGTCTGCTCGCTTACCCAGGTATTGATCGTATCGCGCGAGGGGGACGGCCTGTGAACGAAATCCAGGTTCCGCACTTCCCCGCGATAGAGGTCGCGGATGAGGCCGAGATAATCCTGGCGCAGGGGGTATTCTTTCTGCACCCAGACGGCATTCGCGATATTCATTCGGAACGCTGAATTCTCCCCCGATTTCAGGGCGTTCAGCATTCCCGCGAACTGCCGGTGGAAGGCTTCCGTCTGCGGTCCGTAATGCAGGGCGTCGCGCATCTGGGCCGCGGTCGTTCCGCCTGCGCCGGCATAGGTCATGGCCAGCGCCGAAGAAAGGCTCAGGGGCGAAAAGAACATGTTCTTTAAGGGGGCGCCCGTCATTTCCTGATACAGGTCAAATCCGAAAGCGTTCATGCCTTCGGAAGGATCCGTTTCGACAGGATAGGCCACTTCGTCCGGCACCGGCACCGGCGGGACGGCGGGACTGTCGGCAATGACCTCCTTTTGTGCACAGGAAGCTGCGAGGATCATCACGAACGCGGCCATGATGATGCGTTTTCCAATCATAGTTCACTCCTTAAATGATCGTGTCTTTCAGGAATTTATCGTCTTGTCCGGGGTAATCGGTCATGTAGTGCAATCCCCTGCTTTCATTTCTGCGCAGGGCGGAACGGACGATCAGGTATGCAACGGCGGAAAGGTTGCGAAGTTCCAGCAGGTCCTTCGTGACCGGGGTCCGCTTGTAGTAATCTTCGATCTCTTCGTAAAGGGTCGTCATCCTGCGGATCGCCCGGTTCAGCTGAACCTTTGACCGTACGATCCCGACATAATCCCACATGATGGCTTGCAGTTCCGCCCGGTTATTCCGGATCAGGCCCCATTCATGGGGATCCGTGACGCCGGTTTCGTCCCAATCGGGGATCAGGACGTTGTTGTAGGTCGTGTGGCTTTTCTCGATCACCCGTTTCGCCGCGCGATGGGCGAAGACGATTCCCTCAAGCAGACTGTTGCTTGCCAGACGGTTCGCCCCGTGTACGCCGGTATGGGCGGTCTCGCCCACGGCGAACAAATTGTGCATGGAGGTCTGTCCGTTCAGGTTGGTCATCACGCCCCCGCAGACAAAATGCGCGGCCGGGACCACCGGGATCCTTTCCCGGGTAATATCGATCTTGAGATGTTCCTGGCAGTGCGAGGCGATATTCGGGAAATGCGCCAGCACCTTGTTCGCATGCAGATGGCTCATATCAAGGTAGGCGCAGGCATCTCCCCGCAGCTTGCATTCCGCGTCGATCGCACGCGCCACAATGTCGCGCGGCGCCAGTTCCAGGCGCTTGTCGTAGCGTTCCATGAAGCGTTCCCCCGCTTCGTTGAGCAGGATACCCCCGGAGCCCCTGCAGGCTTCCGAGATCAGAAAGGGCTCGCTTCCCGGCTCATACAGGGCGGTCGGGTGGAACTGAATGAATTCCATGTTGGCGATGCGGACCCCGGCGCGGTAGGCCATGGCGATCCCGTCACCGGTCGCCACCTGGGGGTTGGTCGTGTGCTGGTAAACGCGGGAAGCCCCGCCGGTCGCAAGGACCGTATAATCGGCCCTGAATATCTTAACATCACTGCTTTTTTCATCCAGCACATAGGCGCCGAAACAGATATTGAACGCGGATTGCAGGTTGTTAAGCACGTGATGGTCGGTGATCAGCTCGACGGCCATATGGTTTTCATAGATATGGATATTGGGGTGTTTCAGGACCTTTCTGATCAGGACATCCTGAATGCTTTTTCCGGTCTCGTCCGCCACGTGAAGAATGCGGAACATGCCGTGTCCGCCTTCGCGGGCAAGATCAAAATGACCGTCGCTCTTCATGTCGAAGTGAACGCCGTAGTCGATCAATTCTTTGATACGGCGCGGCGCTTCCCTTACCATGACCTCCACGGCATCCGTGTGGCACAATCCCGCACCCGCCGTAAAGGTATCCTGCGCATGCAGTTCGATATCGTCCTCATCGGTCGTCACCGCCGCAACGCCTCCCTGAGCCAGCGCCGAATTGGTATCTTCCAGACGGGTCTTGGTGATCAGGTTGACCTCTCCAAATTCGGCGACCTTCAGGGCGAAGCTCAGTCCCGCGATACCGCTGCCGATGACAAGATAGTCCGATTTGATGCTGTTCATGTATTTACATCCGTATCTGTGTATTTTTATGGTCTAATGTACGAACAAATTGATATGAAGTAAAGATTTCTATTATGGTCGATAAGGTCGAGGCGTCGAGGTGTCGATGTGTCGAGGTGTCGAGATGTCGAGGCGTCGAGGCGTCGAGGCGTCGATGGGTCGATGCGTGAGGTGAAAAAGCAATTTTGCCGCGAACCAATCTTCCCCACTTCTCCATCTCTCTTCTTCTCAATGAGCGTCGAACCAGGTGTCCGCGACGCCGATATCGACTTTCAGGGGAACGGCGAGCTCGGCGGCGTGCTCCATCAGGTCGACGAGCATGTTCCGCATCCTGTCGATCTCGCGGGGGTGAACTTCAAAGACGAGTTCATCGTGCACCTGAAGGATCAGGCGGGAGCTCATCTTTTCTTTCAGGAGCCGCTCATGGATGCGGATCATGGCGATCTTGATAATATCCGCGGCGGTACCCTGAACGGGCATATTGATCGCGGCGCGTTTTGCCGCTTCCTGGAGGTTGCGGTTCTCGCTGTTAATATCCTGGATCGGGCGTATACGCCCGTAGAGCGTCTCCACATAGCCGCGTTCCTTGCACAGCGCGATCGTCCTGTCCAGGTAGTCCCGTACGCCGGCATAGCGCTCGAAATAGGCGTTGATGATGGCACCCGCGTCCCCGTGGCTGATGTTCAGTTCTTCGGAGATCCGGTGCGCGCCGGCGCCGTACATGATGCCGAAATTGATCACCTTGGCCGTCCGCCGCATCGCCGGCGTGACGTCGCTGTCATTGACATTGAAAACCGTTGCCGCGGTGCGGGTGTGGATGTCGGCATTCTGCCGGAAGGCCGCGATCAGGTTCTCATCCCCGGAGAGATGCGCCATGACGCGGAGTTCCACCTGGCTGTAGTCGGCGGCGATGATCTTCCACCCTTTTTCCTGAGCGCAAAAGGCCTTGCGGATCTCGCGGCCCATCTCGGTGCGGATGGGGATGTTCTGGAAATTCGGGTTCGAACTCGACAGGCGGCCCGTCGCCGCAACGGTCTGGTTGAAGGATCCGTGGATACGTTTCGTGCTCTTGTTAACCAGGGCCGGCAAGGCGTCGACATAGGTGGAACGGAGCTTGGTCAGCATGCGGAACTCCAGTATTTTGGCCGGCAGGGGATGTTCATGCTGCAGTTTTTCCAAGACCGTCACATCGGTCGAATAGCCCGTCTTGGTCTTCTTGGCCGCCGGCAATGCGAGTTTTTCAAAGAGAATGTGTCCCAGCTGTTTCGGGCTGTTGATATTGAAGGTACCGCCGGCAAGATCGTGGATCTCTTCCATGGCCTGCGTCATCCGTTTGCCGATCTCGCCGCTCATTTCACGAAGAAAGGGCACGTCCACGTAGACGCCTGTTTTTTCCAGTTCCTTGAGAACGGGGATCAGGGGAAGCTCGATGTCTTCGAACACCCGCGTGAGCGAGGCCTGCGCGAGTTTTTCGCTAAGGATCCGGTAGAGCTGGAAGGTCATGTCCGCGTCTTCCGCGGCGTAGAACGTGACCTTGTCCACCGGGACCTCAGACATGAGGATCTGCTTGCTTTTCTTTTCCCCGATCAGATCGGTGATCGGCACCATGCGGTAATGCAGGTAGCGCTCGGCCAGGAGGTCCAGCTTGTAGGAATTCATATCCGGGTTCAGCAGGTAGGCGGCGAGCATGGTATCGAACACCGGGCCCTTGACCGCGGCGCCGTGCTGCTCCAGAACGATCATGTCGAACTTGATATGCTGGCCCACCTTCGTGATGTCCGGATGCCCCAGGACCGCTTCGAAGAGGCTCAGATTTTCAGGGGTGTAGGGAATGTAATACGCTTCCCAGGGCGTGCAGGCAAAGGACATGCCCACCAGGGGTGCGGTCATCGGATCCAGTCCGTCCGTTTCCGTATCGACCGCAAACGCTTTTTGTTCGGCAAGCTTGTCTGCCAGCTCCCGGATTTCCCGCTCCGTAGTGCACAGAACATAGTGCTGATCCGT
>JAFGVT010000142.1 GCA_016937825.1 Fidelibacterota bacterium
GAATGACGACAAGATTCGGGAAATCGCTGATCCTTTCTATCCAGGAGCGGGCTTCGGAAAAATCGATGTAGGCTTCGTCGATCATGACCAGACTGTCGGCAGCGTTCAGGATCTTTTCAATATCTTCGGGGGCATAGACATTTCCGCTCGGGTTGTTCGGCGAACAGATGAATATCAGCTTGGGCTTTTCTTTTTGCGCCGTCTCGATCACCCGTTCGGTATCCAGGGAAAAATCCTTTTTCAGGGGCACGTCCAGGATGCGGACATCGTTGATATGCGCGCTGACAGAATACATGCCGTAGGTCGGCGACATGATCATCAGCTTGTCCGTGCCGGGAACGCAAAAAGCCCGCATCAGCAGATCGATCGCTTCATCGCTGCCGTTGCCGAGGAATACGGTCTCGGGGTCGTCCAGCTGCTTATAATCGGCGATCCGTTTCCGGAGCTGTTTTTGAAGCGGATCGGGATAACGGTTCAGGGTGTGGTCCGACGGCGAACCGAAGGCATTCTCGTTCGCATCCAAAAAGATCCGTGCCGGCCCGCTGAAATCATCGCGGGCAGACGCGTATTTTTCCATATTTCTGATATTTTCCCTGACAAGCGAGGAAAGAGATACTTTCATGTTAGCGTTTTCCGATCTTGTTTAAACGTTTCGCTACGGCCATTTTATGGGCGTCAAGTCCTTCGGCGGCCGCCATATGCTCGATTGCCGGGCCGATCAGGCTCAGGCCTTTTGGGGAAATCGCCTGAAATGTCACCTTTTTCAGGTAGCTGTCCAGGGATACGCCGCTGTAGTTGCGGGCAAATGCGGCTGTGGGCAGGGTATGGTTGGTCCCGGAGGCGTAGTCGCCGGCGGATTCCGGCGTGTATTCCCCGAGAAAGACCGACCCCGCATTGACGACCTTCTTCGACAGTTTGTCCGCATTCTCCGTATGAAGGATCAGATGTTCGGGGGCGTAATGATTTGAGAACTCCATGCATTCATCGAGGTTTTTCATCACCAGCAGCTTGCTGTTTTCAAGAGCTGCCTCGGCGATCTCCGCCCGGCCGAGCGGCGGAAGCTGCCTGCGGATTTCGGCATGGACGCGTTCGGGAAGCCGCGGATCGTCCGTTACCAGAAGGACCTGGCTGTCCGTCCCGTGTTCGGCCTGCGAAAGCAGGTCCGAGGCAATAAATTCGGGGTCCGCCTTGCCGTTGGCGATCACCAGCACCTCGGAGGGACCGGCGGGCATATCGATCGCGACCTCTTCGGTTGATACCAAGAGTTTTGCGGCCGTCACGTATTGGTTGCCCGGCCCGAGGATCTTGTATACGGCCGGGACCGAGGCGGTTCCGTAGGCCATCGCGGCGATCGCCTGCGCTCCCCCGATCTTGCAGACGGTCGTCACGCCGATCTCTCGGGCGGTCCATAATATTGCGGGGTGCAGCGTACCGTCTTTTTGCGGAGGCGAACACAGCACGATCTCCGAACATCCGGCCAGAACGGCCGGTACCGCCAGCATCACGACGCTGGAGAACAGGGGGGCCGTTCCTCCCGGGACATACAGTCCGACCTTTTCGATCGCTCTGGCCTCACGCCAGCAGCGGACTCCCTTCTGCGTTTCCACGACCCGGATCTCTTCTTTCTGAGCCTGGTGGAAGGCACGGACATTCTCGATCGCCAGGCGGATATCGCGTTTCAGCTGAGGGGAAACGCTTCCGGCGGCATCTTCAAACTCTTTCTCACGGCATACAACGGAAGAAAGCGCGACACCGTCAAGCTCGCCGGTCAAACGGATCAGCGCTTCGTCGCCCTCCCGCTTTACCGCATCGAGAATGCTCCGGACCTGGGGGAACAGGTCGTCCCGGGACATCCGGGGCCGCCGGGAAATATCGTCCCAGAGCGTGCGGGCGGGATTTGAATAGAATTTCATACTGTCCTCATAAGATCATTTTTTCGATATCGGTCACCAGCAGTCCCTGCGCTCCGGCCGCCTTCAGCTGCTCGATGATCTCCCAGAAGGTGTCCTCCTTGATCACCGAGTGCACCGAACTCCAGCCTGCGTCCCCCAGCGGCATGATGGTGGGACTTTTCATCCCGGGCAGGATGCGGCATATCTCATCGAGCTTTTCGTTCGGGACATTCAAAAGAATGTACTTATAATCTTTTGCCGTATTCACGGACTGTATCCGGAAACATAACTTGTTCATCACGGCAAGTTTTTCGGGGCTAAGATCCCTGTGCCTGTAAATGGCGGCCTCCGACTCCAGGATCGTTTCAACTTCCTTCAGGCCGTTGCTGATCAGGGTGCTGCCCGTACTGACGATATCGAAGATCGCATCGGCCATATTGATCCCGGGCGCGATCTCCACCGATCCCGAAATGGGGTGAATGTCCGCCTGAACGCCCGCTTTGTCCAAATAATCCCGTAAAATGTTGCTGTAGGATGTGGCGATACGCTTTCCTTCCAGGGAACGGATGTCCGCATAGGGGATCTGCTTCGGCACGGCAACGGAGAGGCGGCATTTCCCGAAACCCAGAGGAAGCACCCGTTCCACCGATGCGCGGGTTTCCAGCACGACATTGTCGCCGACGATCCCGATATCGGCAATGCCGTCCTCAACGCAGCGCGGGATATCGTCATCGCGAAGGAAAAGCAGGTCAAGCGGGAAATTCACCGAGGCCGCCTTCAGCTTGTCCCTGCTCCCGTTTTTCAGGCGGATGCCGCAATGTTCAAGAAGTTCGAGGCTTTTTTCGGCAAGCCTGCCCTTTTTCTGGATCGCTAATGTTATCATCTGTTTCCCCGGTTTTGTTATGGCTAAAAAAAATCCCGATCCATTAAGGGAATCGGGATAAATTTATACTGACATCGTGTAAACCCCGGCTCCCTATGGAGCAGTATGATGATGAACGATGTGCAGCTGATGTTTCATGGTTTACTCACGGTTTCAATAACTTGAATTTAAGGCGCGGAATTGCGGAAGTCAAACTGAATTTTAAAAAAAAAAGAAAGAACCCGCTTTTCAGCGGGTTCCGTGTTGAATGACATCGGCAGTTATGTGTCGGACAGCTTAAAAGATATAAAGACCGACAGACAGGCGTACCAGGTTCGCAAAGGTCGTTTCGGTATCATCCGTTGTTGCGGTATAGATGTCCGTCAGACCCTGCACATAGCGCAATTCGACTTCCACCATATCCAGGATCTTAACACCGGCACCGAAAGCAAGTCCCAGCTTTGTAAAATCAAAGTCTTCCAGATCAATGGTCTCACCTTCGACTACCGATTCTCCCAAAGGAATACCGACGTTGACGCCAGCGCTGATAAATGGCTCGACGATGGCGAGGTCGATATTGAATCGTCCCATCGCTACGGCATTCAGGTAATTGGTCCGGATCGTCGTGGTTTCCAGAACACTGGTCGGATCTTCGGGGACGATCGCAAAACCCTCCATTGAAAACAAGCCTTCAAGCTGAAGTGCAATGGGTCCGAAACCGACTACGGCAAACGCACCGCCGACAAAGCCGGTGATGTTCGCAAGATCGCTGAATTCCTCAATGTAAAGCTGAGCATTGAACTCTTCGGTGTCAATGTATGAATAGTTAGCACCCAATTTCACACCCAGGTCGAATTGGGCAAATGCGAATGATGCTAACAACACACACATCAAGGCCACGGTTAATTTTTTCATTCTGGTAAACTCCTTAAATTTAAATTTTAATAACCTGTAATTAAAATAAGGTAAGCGAATTTTATCATCAAGATATTTTTTTATTATTTTTAAATGCCTTTTCATATTTTTCAACAAGCCGGAAAGAACATTTATAACGAAAGGGAATAAAAAATGTGCTTTGAATTCAGAGAAAAGTGGATATATTTCTGCCTTGAAAAAGATTTTGCGTATGAGGAGCGTACATGAGATCGATCCGGCCGCTGATCGAAAGAGCCAAAGAGGCTTCCCGCATCCTGTCGGGACTTGATCCTTCCAGGAAAACCTCCGTGTTGCTCGATATGGCAAAAGCCATAAAAGACAATCATGAAATTATTATAAAGTTGAACGGCGAGGACATGCGCAACGGCAAAGCCATGCACCTGGCACCGCTTGCGATCGACCAGTTATTATTGGATGAACACCGCCTGGGGGAAATCTCGGAGGTTATCGCAGACATTGCGGCCTTGCCCGAGCCTCTTATCCTGACCGATGACAAGGGCGTGATGGCCAATCCCCGGGGCGTCGTGGCGATCGTCTACGAATCACGTCCCCACATTACCGCAGATACGGCCTGTCTTTACTTCAAAGCGGGGAATGCCGTCATCCTCCGGGGCGGAAAAGAAGCCTTTCATTCCAATACGGTGATCGCATCGATCCTCTGCGACGTGCTGGATTCCCACGGGCTGCCGCGGGAACTGATCACCCTGATACCCGCAACGGACCGCGTGGTCATGGCGGAACTTCTAAAGCTGAACGACCTGGTGGACATGCTCATCCCCTGCGGGAGCGAGGGACTGATCCAGTATGTCGTGAA
>JAFGVT010000143.1 GCA_016937825.1 Fidelibacterota bacterium
ATCAGGGAGACATAGTTCCGCAATTCCCGTTCGCGCTCCGTGGTCTTCCAGCGCATCATGCGCCGGTTGTCCGGATCGGCCGCGCCGCTCATGCCGATCTCGTTCCCGTAATAGATCACCGGCGGGCCCGGGATGGTCATCAGATAGGTCATATAGGTTTCGATCTTGTCGTAGGTCAGGGGATCGTCCACCGTGATATGCTTCTGCCAGCCGACTTCCTGGGCATTGTCGCCCCAGTCGAGATCCCCCTCGAGATATGCCGGATAGCGCGGCTGGTCATGGCTGTCCATCAGATTTGCCATCAGGTGCAGTTGTCCGTAGATATCGACCACCCGGTCCATTTCATCCGCCAGGGAGCCGAAGCCTGCGCCGTCCACGGCAAAGGCGTAGCGGGCCGGCCAGTAAAGATTGAAATTGAATTGCGCCGAGAGCTGGCCGTTGTTGACGTAGGAGTGGATCAGCGCATGGTCGCCGAAGGTCTCGCCGATCTGATAGACATCCTTCCCGGGGAACTCGCTCCGGATCCGGCGTGTCAGGGCGCGCCAGAAACCATTCGGCACGTGCTTGACCGCGTCATGCCGGAACCCGTCGATCTGATAGTGCTTCAGCCACCATACGGCGTCGCTGACCATCGTGTCGACCGCCTCCGGCGAGCGGGGATAGTCGAAGCTGGGAAGGTAGGATTCGAACCAGGTCGTCAGGCGGTATTCGTCAAAAAGACGCAGGTTCTTCCTTCCGTCCGGCAGGGTGTAGTCTCCGAACCATTCGGGGTGGTCGCGGTAATAGGGGTGTTCCCGGTGCACGTGATTGGAGACAAAGTCCATCAGAATGCGGATGCCCCGCCGATGTGCCACGCTCACCAGGGTTCCGGCGTCTTCGAGGGTCCCGTAATGCGGGTCCACCTCCCGGTTCGCGACCGGCCAGTAGCCGTGGTATCCGCTGAACATGCGGTGCGGCTCGGGCGTTTCCCGGTACGGGTTCGGCGTGTTTTTGATGAAGGGAAGGATCCAGATCGTGTTGACGCCCAGTCCGTTGAAATAGCCTTCGTCCAGTTTTTCGATGATGCCCTGAAGGTCGCCGCCGTTGAAATTGGCGCGGTCGGCCAGCGCGGCATGCCGGATGGGAGCGTTGTTCGAGGGATCTCCGTCCCGGAAACGGTCCGGCATCAGGGAATAGATGATCGCGTCCTGCCACCTGAAGGCGCCGCCGTTCCCGGCGGGGAGCCCGTTCTCCAGAATGATCTCCGCAAGGTTGGAATTCGTTGAAGACCCGCTCCAGGCCAGGCGGAGCCGGGAGCGTTTTTCCGCCAGGGCGGCGGGAAGGGTGACCGTGATCCGTTTTCCCCGAACGCATATCCGGGAAGCGGGAAGCCGCCGGTTGTCCAGCAGGGCGACGATCTCGTCCCGGGCGTAATCCCCTGCGTAGTCGTTGGAAAGGAGATGGAAATTCAGTTTAAGCCGTTTCCCCGCCGTATAGCTTTCCGGCGTGATGAAGGGCCGGGTCCCTTCGAAGGGCGGCAGGACTTTCAGGGAGGAATTGTATCCGCCCAGACCGTTAGGGACCGAAACCGCGTTCCCGGGATCCAGGATCTCCCTTCCGTCAACCGCGAAAAGATACTCATACTGCCCGGGTTCGAAGGGAACGCTCAGTTCGAAGTCCCCGCCGGGGATCTTTTTCATCGAAAGCCCGTTGCGGTCCCAAAAATTGAAATTGCCGAAAACGGTGACGCGCGAAACGCCGGGTTCGGGCGCATAGCGGAACACCACGTCGCGCCGGCGGATCACGCGGACGGGAAGGTCGTATGCCGACCCCCCGAAGAAAAACCGCAGGGACGTATAGCCGGACAGGTCCCTGTCCGCATACAGGGTCAGGGTTCCCGCGCCGGCCGCGAGGCGGACCTTTCCTCCGGACCGTTCCGGAACGGAAAGCGAGGCGTAATCGGGGGCGTAGAACAGGTCCTGAACGGCGATGCGCACGGAGTCCCCGCTGAATACGGACTGTACGGGGATCAGGTCCAGCTTGTTCTCGCTTTGCGGCGCGCAGCCGAAACCGAAGAGTATCAGTGCCAAAAAGGGGAGGTATTTTTTCATTCAAGGCTCCTGTTCGCTTGCAGATCTTCACGTCAGATTCGTCTAAAATAACGGAAAAGCGGCTTATTGACAATATAAAAAACCGTCCGCCCGCTCACGAAAAATTTATATGGCTTTATCCTGAAAAATTGACTATTTTTTTTACGCATAGGAGGAAATACCATGAAGATCATTATTGACACTACGTGTCAGCTCGAACCGGATCGTATCAAAGAACTCGATCTGGGCGTTGTCGATTACCCCCTTTACCTGAACGGAGAGATCTATCCCCAATGCTGGGACATGCCGGACTGGCGGAAGGAAAAGGACAGCTTCATCGAACTGATCCGGAACAAGAACAACCGGGCGTCCACCTCGGGTATTACCGAAGACGAATTGCTGGGGGCGTTCAGCCGCTATAAAAACGAGAAAATGCTTCTGATCACCCAGTCGCTCAACAACACCCGGGCGACGCGGGACACCCTGCGCAAGGTCATGGAAAACCATCCCGAATTCGACGTCAGGGTCTTCGACACCGAGATCCTGGCAAGCGGGGTCGGCGCCCAGGCGCTGGCCATGCTACTCGAGGCAAAGGAAAAAGGACTTGACCGCGACGCCTGCTACGGCCTGCTTGAAAAGAACCGGCCCAACGCCTACGTGGTCGGGGTCCTGTATGATCTTTTTTATCTGAACCGAAGCGGGCGCATCGGATTCGCCAAGGCCGTCCTGGCAACCGCCATGGGCCTTTATCCCATGCTGTCCTCCACCCCGCAGTCCGGCGTGCTCAAAGCCGTGGGGAAAGTGCGGAATTACAAACAGGCGAACGCCCGTTTTCTTGCGAACATCAAAATGCAGATGGAAAAAGCGAAAAGCACGCGGCTGACCGTGAACATGGCCTATGTCAACGGGCACGATGCCGAATGCCTGCAAATGAAGGACCTTCTGGAGAAAACCGCCGGCGAACTGGGATGGCGGCTGCATCTCGAGATCCATTATTCAAGTTTCCCCCTTCTGCCGCACATGGGGCCGGATTTCTATGAAATGGGCTATGTGATCGGCACCTGAACGGACGGGGAAGGAACTCGGCGGCGCCCCGCCCCGGACGCGGCGATCATTCAATGAATAATATTGGTTTTAAGAATTATTTTTAATTATACTTTAGGCAACTGGGAGGAGTACCATGAAGATCATCATAGACAACACCTGTCAACTTGAGCCCGACCGCATCAAAGAGCTTGATCTCGGCCTGATCGACTACCCCATTCTCTTGAACGGAGAGGTCTATCCCCAAACCTGGGACATGCCCAACTGGCGTGAGGAAAAAGAGAAATTCATTGAGCTCATGCGGAACAAGAACAACAAGGCCACCACGGTCGGACTGACCGAAGAACAGTTCATCAAGGCCTTTGAAACCTACCGCGGCGAAGAGATCCTTCTGATCACCCAGGCCCTGCACAACACCCATGCCACGCGCGATGCGCTCCACAAGGTGCTTCAGGACCATCCCGAATACGACGTGAAGGTCTTCGACACGAAAAGTCTGGTCAGCGGCGTCGGCGTTCAGCTCCTTGCCATGCTTCGCGAGGTGGATTTCAAGCCCGCGGACCGCGAGACCTGCTACGCGATCCTGATGAAGAACCGCGAGAACACCCGGGTACTGGGCGTTCTGTACGATATGTTCTACCTCCACCGCGGCGGCCGGGTGGGACTGGCCAAGGCGGTCATGGC
>JAFGVT010000144.1 GCA_016937825.1 Fidelibacterota bacterium
AGATCCCCCTGCTGACCGCCGCTCCGGCGGAAAAACGGAACATTCCCGTGAACGATCTGGACACGATCATTACCTTATTGGATACCTTATGCCCCTGACCGTCTACATTATCACTGCGATCGCCTATGCCCTGGCGGGTTGCTATGTCCTGTATATCCTCTTTTTCTTTTTCGGTTTCCGTCACCTGAAACGGCAGGTCCTGAAAGAAGACAGGGAGATGCCGCCGCTGACCGTGATCGTGTGCGCAAAGGACGAGGAAGCCCATATCGAAATGTGCATCCGGTCCATCCTGGCTCAGAACTATCCGAAAGACAAGCTCAGTATCATTGCGGTGAACGACCGTTCCGGGGACAGGACCGGAAGCATTCTGGATGCGCTTTCTCAAGAAAACGAACAGCTGCGCGTGCTTCACTTATCCGATTGTCCGGCCGGCGTATCGCCGAAAAAGAACGCCATTGCGAAGGCGATCGCACTCAGCGGGACGGAATTTATCGTTGCGTCCGACGCGGACGCGCAGCATGACCCCGACTGGCTGCGCAGCTACGGGTCCCTGTGCAACGACAAGCTGGGCGCCGCGACCGGTATGTGTCTGTTTAAAAAAGACACCTATGCAAGCGCCTGGGAAGAGACCTGGCAATCCATGCAGACACTGCTGAACCTTTCCTACAGCATGGTGATCTCCGGTGCCATGGCAAATGGTTTTGCCATCACCGCCTACGGCTCGAACATGATGTACCGCAAGCAGCTTTTTACCGAAGGCTCGGCAATGAAAGATCACATCGTAAGCGGAGACGATTCCTTTATCGTTTTTGAAGCGCATCGTCGGAAATACGATGTCGTGTTCAATGCGCATCCCGCTTCGGTCGTCCGCAACGTCCCGGAAGACAGCATCCGCGGCGTGATCAACCAGCAGGTCCGCTGGGCCTCCCACGTGACGAAAATGACGGTTCCGGTGGTGCTCCTCGGTTTGACCGTGTTCTTTTTCTACCTGTCGCTGATCCTGCTGCCTCTGCTTGCTTTCGTGGATATATCGGTTCTCGCATACTGGGGCGGACTGGTCCTGATCAAGGCGGCCTGCGACCTTCTTTATATGAGCTATACGCTGAAAAAATTCAACATACCCTACCGCTTCCGGCATTTGCTTCTCATGGAGATCTTCCAGGCGCCGTTCATCGTCTGCATCGGTCTTTACGGGACCTTCGGCAAATTCACCTGGAAAGGGTCAACCTATAAAAAAACCCTGCCGAAGACCAAATGAAAAAATTCCTGTCCGTTTTACTGAAGATCGCAATAAGCGCCCTCTTGTTCTGGTGGCTTTCCCGCAATGTGAACGGGAGGGAACTTCTGAAATTTTTCCAGTCAATCCCCCCGGGCGTGATCCTGGCGGTGCTGGGACTTGGTTTCCTGAATGTCGCCGGTCAGGGCATCCGGTATTTTTACAGCGTCCGGCAGCTGATGCCGCCCTTTACCTTCAAACAGGCGCTGATCTCCCACTATGCGGGTTTTATGTTCCGTCTGATGCTTCCGGGGAGCATCGGCGAAGTGGGGAAGGCCTTTCTGCTTCCCGGAACCACGAAACAGCGCATCTACACCTTTATGCTCGACAGCTTTTTTGCCACGGGCACCCTCTTTTTCTTTTTCGGGATCAGCACCTGGCTGCTCTATCCGCGCATGTGGTACATGCTGGGCTTCTGCGTGATCTTCGTGGTTCTGTTCTGGGTCTACCGCCTTCTGAAAAAGAATACGGACTTTAAAAATTACGTGCCCGAACATGTTCCCTATCTGAAGATCCTGGTTTTCAATGTCGGGGTCACCATGCTGACCTATATCGCTTTCATCTCTCAGTACTGGCTGATGCTGAAACCTTACGGCATCGCCTGGTTGGATCAGGCAAAGGCCTGTTTTTTCATCCTGGGCGTGGCGTCCGTTCCGGTGTCCTTCGCCGGACTGGGTTTTCGCGAAAACGCCGCCCATATCGTGATGCAGCCTTTCGGCGTCCCTGCGGAAGTCGCGGTTGGTGCGGCCCTGTTCGCCTTCTGCGCGAATGTTATTCTTCCCGCCCTGGCCGGTGTGATCCTGCTGAATTTCTTCTCGGAGATAAAATACCACGATATCCGGAATTTCATCAAGCGGGGTGAAAAGAAGAAAACGCAGTCCGCCGGGGAAAATGAGGAGTAAAAAACCTTTACGCTAACCCGGAAAGAATAAATATTCCCGGAATAAAAAAAGCCCGGGTCTCCGGGCTTTTCATTATGCAGGATCCAGATCTAGAAGAAATACGACAAGGAAAGATTGCTTGTGAGGGGCGTTTCCTCAACGCTGTTGTAAAAGGCGTGCCAGGTCTCAAAAGAAGCGCTGACGCTGAAGCCTTGTTTGATGAAGAGCGAGGCTCCCCAGCTGAAAGAGGAACGGAAGCGGTCCGACAATTCGTGGGGAACAAGCTTGGCCAGGCTGAAGCTGTTCAACCCCTGATAGATGTCCGGAAGATACTGATATCCGAAGTAGAAATGAAGAGGGAGCAGAGGGACATGCAGGGCCATCCCGATATGATGGGACTGGGTGATGCTCAGGTTGTTCGTGATCTCGCGGTTCAGCTGGTCGACGGCGCTTTGTTCAAGGTCCGAAGACCGCACGATCATGTTCTGCCAGTTCGCGTAATCGTAACTGTAGTACAGATCGACGATCTTTAAGGTCAGCGCCAGTCCGGCACGCAGAACACCGGGCGCTTTGATGGAGAATTCGGAGGTGCTGCGTGAATTTGAATCATAGATGCGCAATGAATAATCCACGCCGATGAGCGTGGGCAGGTCCAACGAGAACCCGAGATTCAGGACCGGCAGGACGTGATAGGTCA
>JAFGVT010000030.1 GCA_016937825.1 Fidelibacterota bacterium
ATATTCCCTGAGAGGATAAAGGAGTTTATATAACATTTACATATCCTTTATTAAAGAGATGATTTCTTCCATCGCCATGCCTCGCGAACCTTTGAACAAAACGATGTCCTCGGCACGAATAACGGTCATCAGGACACCGGCAAGGTCCCGTTTGCTGTGGAAATGCCGAACGGTCAGGATGCCTTCTTCCCGGGCTTTGTTTGCCGTATGAACGCTGTCCTTTCCATAACAGAACAGATAGCTGATATCCGAATCGGCGATCGCTTCGCCGATCATTTCGTGGCTGGAACGCGCTTCGGGACCCATTTCCAGCATGTCGCCGAACACCATGATCTTTTTCCCGGGGGTGTCCATGTCGACCAGCGCGTCGATCGCATTTTTCACCGAAAGGGGGTTGGCGTTATAGGTGTCGTCGATCAGGGTGATGTCCCCCCAGTGTTCAAGTTTCCCGCGACCGGCCTGCGGCATGAAGGAGGCGATCCGTTCAAAAATCTCCTCGTGGCCGAGGCCCAGTGTTCGGGCGGCGGCATAGGCGGCAACGGCGTTCAAGGCGGCGCCTTTCCCCATGCTCCTCAGCTGCAGGGTGTCTTTATTATAGGACAGCTTATAGCGGCCCTGGGCATCGACACCTGCCACGGTGAACGCAACATCCGCCGGATTTTCGAGCCCGTAAGAAATTCGCTTCCGCCCGTCCTGAGGATAGGCCGATACACGCGGGTCGTCCGCATTGATAAAAAGCGTGCCGTCCGGAGCAAGGGCGTCAAAGAGCTCGTATTTTGCTTTTTGTACGTTTTCGATCGAACCGAAACCGCCGATATGGGCATGCGCGATCGCCGTGATCATGCCGTAGTACGGCGGAATGACGGAGCAGAGATCCCGGATCTCTCCGGGCCCCGAAGTGCCCATTTCAATGATCGCGATATCCTCGTCGCCCCGGATCTGAAGCACCGTCATCGGGACACCGATATGGTTGTTGTAGTTTTTTGCGGTTTCCGCCACCGTCATGCGGGAGCGCAGGACATGCGCGAGCAGGCGGCGGGTTGAGGTCTTTCCGGCGCTTCCGGTAATGGCAAAGACCGGCATCGGGAGCGTTTTTGCGTACAAGGCCGCCATATCACGCAGACCGGCATAGGTGTCTTCCACGATGATCAGAGGTTCGTCCGCCGGAGCGGTTTCCGCATAGCCGCGGTTGACCAGTGCCGCAACGGCGCCGTTCCGGATCGCGGAGGACACGTAGCTGTGCCCGTCGGCATGTTCGCCCTTGAGCGCGCAAAAGAGGTATCCTTCCGGGATGTTCCGCGAATCGATGCTGACGCCGTCGATCCGTTCCGCAAGAACGTTGCGCAAAGTGAAGGGACCTTGATGTAGTAAGTTCGTTTTCATCATATTTTTAGGATCCCCGGTACGAAGAGGGATCTCCGTACCGGGGTGGTAGAGGGTTAGCTTGA
Source organism: Fidelibacterota bacterium (assembly GCA_016937825.1). Lineage (GTDB taxonomy): Bacteria > Fidelibacterota > Fidelibacteria > Fidelibacterales > Fidelibacteraceae > M50B103. Next base: position 1,449 of record JAFGVT010000030.1, read on the forward strand.
TGTCTCCAGTTGTTCAATGATCTCTTTATCGTTAAAGGGGATCCTTTCCCCTTTGATTTCCATATAGGTTTCGGCTCCCTTGCCGAGGATCATCAGCAGGTCACCCGGTTCGGAGTTTTGGTAAGCGCGGACAATGGCTTCCCTGCGGTCCAGGCAAACGCTGACCCGGCCTGCGCTGCGCATCCCTTTCATGATGGCCTTCGCGATCAGCTGGGGCTGTTCGTTCCGGGGATTGTCGTTGGTGAGAATGATCGTATCGGCGTATTTCTCAGCGACCGCTCCCATCAGGGGGCGCTTGCCGTGGTCCCGGTCCCCGCCGCATCCGAAAAGGGTGATCAGGCGTTTTCTTCCTTCCAGCGCCGACGCGGTTTTAAGGGCTTTTTCCATGGCGTCCGGGGTGTGGGCGTAATCGATGACGGCCGTGCCGCGCCGGGTCGGGACCATTTCCATGCGGCCTGCAATGGGTTTGAAGGGAAAGTAGTCAAGATCCAGGGTGCTGTCCGGGAACAGACTTTGCCAGCAGGCGATGCCGCCGGCGATATTTTCGGCATTAAAGGCGCCGAGCAGGGGAGCGGCGACCTGAACGGTCCCTTTCCTTGTCCGAAGCTCTCCGTGGATCCCATGGACCGAAAGGCTCAGGCTGCGGAAATGCACGTCGGCGGAAACATCGTTCACGGCATAGGAGACCCGGGGTGTTTTCAGGGAAGCGTAGAGGCGCTTTCCGTAGGGATCGTCCGTGTTGACGATGCCGGCGCCGCCGGGCTTCAGCTGATCGAAAAGGTGCGATTTGGTTAAAAAATAATCTTCCATATTGCGGTGAAAATCCAGATGGTCCTGCGTGAGATTGGTAAATACCGCGGCGTTGAACAGGAGCGTCCGCACCCGGTGCAGGGCGATGGCATGGGAGGAAACCTCCATGAAAACGGCATTGACATTCTGCCGGGCAAAGCCATCGAACAGTCCGGCAAGCTCGATGCTTTCCGGCGTCGTGCGTTCTCCTTCCTGCTTCTGGTAAGGCGTTTTGACTCCCAGCGTGCCGATCAGCGCGGGCGTCAGCCCTTCCGCTTCGGCAAGCTGATAAAGAAGATGCGCGATGGTCGTTTTCCCGTTGGTCCCTGTAATGCCGGTCAGGGCGAATGGGGCTTCGGCCGTGCGGTAAAAACGATAGCTCAGTTCCGCCAGGGCGATCCGGGTATTCTCAACGACGACCTGCGGGCAGGCGCAGTCGACGGGATGCTCCACCACGCAGGCGACGGCGCCGCGGGCGACCGCATCGCGGACGTACTCATGTCCGTCGGAATGGAATCCTTTGATGGCGACGAACAGCGATCCCGGCGCGACCTTCCTGGAATCGTAGTCGAGCCGGCTGAAGATCAGATCTTCGCCCGTATAGGCGGAACTGAAACGCACCTGCTTCAAAAGGGTCTTCAGGCGTATCATGGGCGCACCTCCAGCCGGCAGATCGCCTGCTCTTTAAGAAAGGTGCCGGGCGCGGGATCCTGGCGGCTGACCTTGCCGCGGGTGGCGCCGCTCAGGACCTGAAGTCCGATCGCCCGAAGTGTTTGTTCCGCGTTCAGAATATGCATGCCGGTGACGTCCGGCATAATGATATCATACGCTTCCGTGTCAATGCCGTCTGACGACGAGCCTGTTTTCACGGATTCGGGAATGAGGGCGGGCGCAGCTTCTTCGGCGTGGTATGCCGGAGTGTTCCGGCTGCTGTGCAAAAGGGAAAGCAGAAGACGCGAATTGTTTTTACTGCTTTCGGAGATCTTTTCTTCCGCCGGTTCGGGTTTGGGCAGGGCATTGTAGATCGTATGGAAGTTGGGTGTGTTGATCATGCGTGTGAAGACGTTCCTGACCGCCGGCGCTGCGGACGTCCCCCCGTGATGCAGTCCGAAGGCCGGTTCGCTGATCATGATGCCGCAGAGCAGCACGGGATTGTTCGCAGGGAAAAATGCGACGAAGGACGCGTCGTATTTATTGTTCGAGTACTTGCCGTCCACGACCTTCTGGGCGGTTCCGGTCTTTCCCGCAATGTGATAGCCCTGAATTTGCGCCCGGGTAGCGGTGCCCGAATTGACCACCTCTTCCAGCATGGACTGCATGATCACGGCCGTTTCTTTCTTAATGACCCTGCGCACGGGGTTGACCTTGAGTTCGCCGGTCAGCTTGTTCTTTTCATTGTAGGTGGCAAATAAAATATTGGGTTTCAGCAGCATGCCGCCGTTGGCGATGGCGCTGTAGGCGGACATGATCTGCATTAAGGTGACCGCAACGCCCTGACCCATGGCGATCTGGGAAAATCCGACGCCGCTCCATTTATCGGGGGTTTTGAGCAATCCGCCCGATTCGCCCCAAAGCCCGATCGCGGTGGGTTCGCCGAATCCGTACTTCCGGCACATGTCGTAGAGCGGCCGGTCGCCCAGCTGCTGAGCGATCTTGCCGGCGCCGATATTGGAAGAGTAGGTGATGATCTCTTCGACCGTAAGCCACTCGTGGGGCTTTGTGTCGTGGATGACGCGGTCCTTGACCGTCCATTCGCCGTTCTCACAAAAGATCCGGCTGGTGGGCGTAAAAAGATTGTTCTCGAGCGCCGCCGTGACGGGGACGAACTTAAAGATGGACCCGGGCTCGAACTGGTCCGCGATCACCCGGTTGCGCCGGATCTCCGGCGTCGAGTTGCGGATCTTGTTGGGATTGAAGGCGGGGTAGTTCGACATGGCCAGGATCTCGCCGCTGCGGGGGTCCATGATGACGCCCATGCCGCTGACGCCCTTGTTCTTCCGAACGGCGTCCGCAAGCTCTTCGTCAAGAATGATCTGGTATTCGATATCCAGCGTGAGCTGGACGTTCCCGCCCCGGATCGCCGGCTTCGTTTTCGCGCTTTCCAGGGTGATGACATCTCCGTGCTTGTCGCGCTGGATCATCTGATAGCCCTTTTCCCCCTTCAGGACCGAATCGTAGTATTGTTCGATGCCGGACTGTCCGGTCCCGTCATCCCACAGAAAACCCAGCAATTGTCCCGCCGCTTCCTGATAGGGGTAGGTTCGGCTCATTTTTTTGTCGTATTTCAGGCCGTGGCAGGCGTTATCGCTTTGCAGCTGATCGACAATCTCGGGACGGACCTGCGCTTCCAGGATATAAAAGGCGTTTTGTTTTTTAAATTGACTGCGGTAAAAATCCGGGGTCTTGTCGAAGGCTTTAGCCAGCGAACGGAAGGCGTTCTCGGGTTCAAGCAAGTCGATATAGCGCGCCCCGATGCTGTATTCGATAATGTTATCGGCAAGGATGTTGCCGTTTCGGTCCAGAATAAGGCCGCGCTCGGGAAGAATGTCCTCCGTGCGCATGCCCTGGCTGTCTGCATAGCCCCGGAGATCCATGGAATCGAAAAGCTGAATGGATGCGAGACGGATCAGGATAAAGAGCAGGCACAGCAGCACGATGCCGGTAATGACGGCAACGCGAAACGAGTACGTATCCCGGGTTTTGGTGATCTCGTCCATTACTTCCTTTTCCTGATGATGATCGCATCGGCCTGCGGCGTGGAATTGACCAGTCCGAGCCGCTCATGCGCGATACGCTGAATGTTCCCCGGCCGCGACAGTTCGTTGATCTCGTTCCTCAGGTACACGACCTCCTGCTGTTTTGCCGTACATGCATTGCTTAAGGCCAGGTTGCCCGCGATCACGGAGTTCAGGCCGTTCCGGACGTACATATAGGCCACAAGGGTTGACACAAGCAGCAGCAAGAGCAGAAAGAAGAAAAGGTAAGGATTTTCGATCCAGTGCATGAATCCCTTCTGCTGGCGTGTGCGGATCGGCGGACGGCTCATAGTTTTTCTATCACGCGGCACTTGGCGCTGCGGCTCCGCGGGTTAAGGGTGATCTCTTCTTCGGAAGGGAGAAGGGGTTTTCGGGTTATTTTTTTTGCAACGGCTTTGTGCCCGCAGGTGCAGACCGGGTCCTGCGGGGGACAGATGCAGTCGCTGACGGCATCCAGAAAGGTCTGCTTGACGATACGGTCCTCAAGGGAATGATAGGATATTACGACGATCCTGCCGCCCGAACGCAGCATGCCGATCGAGGTATTCAGCGCATTCTGGAGCGAATCCAGTTCGCGGTTGACCTCGATGCGCAAAGCCTGAAAGATCCGGGCGAGCGATTTGTTGACATGGGGGCCGTGGACGATCGTGCGGACGCAGGCGCTCAGGGCCGACGTCGTGCGGTAGGGGCGTGTTTCGACAATGCGGCGGGCGATCCGGCCCGAAAAACGTTCTTCGCCGTAATTCCGGAAGATTCGAGTCAGATCTTCTCTCGAATAAGTGTTGATGACATCCGCTGCCGTCATGCCCGTGTTTCCCATGCGCATATCCAATGGTCCGTCCTGCATAAAGCTGAAACCGCGCTCGGGAGAGTCGATCTCCATGGAGGAAACCCCCAGATCGAAGAGGATCCCGTCAAACTGCGTAAGGTCCTGCGCGTACAATTCAACTTTCAGTTTGTCAAAATTATTTTGGACAAATACAACGTTCTTATAGTGCGCCAAACGCGTCTGAGCAAACGCGAGTGCGGCCGGATCCAGGTCAAAGCAGAACAAACGCCCCTTTGGCGACAGCTTTCCGCAAATTTCCAGAGAATGACCGCCCAGCCCACAGGTTGCATCGATATACACGCCTGTCGGTTTGGTCACGAGCTGCTCCACAGCCTCATGAAGCAATACCGGCGTGTGCTGGTAGGAAATTGACATTATCTCCCTAGATTAATGGCAATTGCTCAAGTTTTTCAAAATCACTGTCTGTTAGTGGGGTATTTTCTTCGTGACGCCTCAGTTCCTCCGGATCCCATATCTCCATAAAATCGATCATCCCGATGATCACCGCATTCCCGTTGTCCTTGATCCCGGCCATCTCCATGAGCTTTGGGGTCAGCATGATGCGGCCCTGGCTGTCCAGCGGGCAATGCGATGCGTTCTGCGTGAACTGCCGCAGGAAATTCCTGTGCGTTCGGTTCACCAGCTGCATCGATGATGTGATCTTATCACGCAACGCGATCCACTTGGGAAGCGGAAACACGTCGATATGATTTGAATCCAGACCCTTCGAAATGACGACCTCGCTGACGTTTTCATCGACCATGATCTTACGGAATCGTGACGGTATATTGACACGATGCTTTGCGTCGATCGAGTAATTGAATTCGCCTGTGAAGTCTGAATAACCCACTCTACCTAATCCTTTTTTACCTTCTGTATGGATCAAGATAACCCATAATCTCCCACAAATCTACACCATCACCCACAAATATGCAAGAAATATTTCATTTTCTGGTATTTTTTAGTTAGAGACGAACGAAGCGGATCTTTCTTTAAAAAACTTGCCCCAAGTTTTTTTTAGTTTTTTCGGGGGAGCGGGCGTATTTTTATTCCGGTTTTGCTGCGGTATCTATGGATTTCTGTGATTATCATCACATAAAATGAAAAAACTTGGGGCAAGTTTTAAGGATGGAGGAAGGCTCATGGAATGCAGAGTCGGCTGCGGCGCCTGCTGCATTGCGATCTCGATATCGTCCCCGATCCCGGGAATGCCGGACGGAAAGCCGGCGGGGCTGCGCTGTGTCAACCTGCTTTCTGATCACAGGTGCTCCCTCTACGGGCGCCCGGAGTATCCCGGGGTCTGCGCCAATTTCAAGGCGGATCCCGAAGTCTGCGGCAAGAGTTTCGCCGACGCCATGCGGCGTCTGGAACTACTGGAAACCGCGACAAGTCCCGAATCATCGACTTAATGAATTCTGCAGGGATCTTTTCCCGGGAAGATCAACAGACGTTTAAATCATGAGGTGGATCATTTTAACGAATACAAAACCTTCGCTTCTTCCATACCTTTTGCCGGCCTTGCGCCCGCTCCTGTTTACTGGCGGCAGTCTTCTCGTGTTGTGCCTGCCCTCCTTCCGCGACAAGGACCTCAATGCCGTGGCGCCCTGGTGGCCGCTCATCTGCATTGCGGTCAACCTGATCACCCTGGCGGTCCTATACCGGATCGTAAAAAAAGAGGGGAGGAACCTGCGCTCCCTGCTGGGAGAAAGAAAAGGCGCATCCTCCCGCAGGAAAGACATCCCGATCGCGATAGCCCTCATGCTGGTCCTGGGACTCGGAGGCTTGTGGGGATTCTCCACACTGATCTACGGAAGGATGCCGGTGGACGGCATCCAGCCCCTGCCGGTCTGGGCGGCGCTGATCGTTCTGATCTTTCTGCCGCTGAGCGTTGTGCTTTCCGAATTGCCCCTGTATCTCGGCTATTGCGCGGCCGGTATCCGTGAAACCGCCGGAAAGTCCCGACTCGCCATCATCTATCCTCTCTTTTTCTATGCCCTTCAGCACAGCTTCATTCCGCTGCTGTTCGATGTGCGGCATATGGTATCCCGCTTTTTGATCTTCGTTCCGCTTCTGATCATGATCGGGATCTGGTATGAACGGAAACGGGACCTTCTGCCGCTGATGATCGGGCACGGAGTTCTGGATCTTTTTACCGGCATCCAGCTGCTGATCGTATCCCTCGATCCGTCCATTTATGACATGATGCGCTCCGCCGCGGGTTAAGGCGGCGGGCTTAAGCGCGGAATGAGCCCGAACATGGAAGCATTCCTGATTGATGATCCAATCGTTTCAGGATGCAGAATCATGTGCGTTTTCAGTCTGAACGAATGATTATCGTCTGAGGAAATTTGGATATGCGAAGCCTGAATTCTCAAATTTGCCGTTGATATTGATTCACACATTCAATAATTTCCGGTATCATTCAGGAATCGTAAGAAAAGCGAAAAGGCTGACGATGGAAAACGAATTCAACGAGGAGCTGTCCGGTCCCCGGAT
>JAFGVT010000145.1 GCA_016937825.1 Fidelibacterota bacterium
CCGTCGCGGATGGTGAGTCCGTCGATCGTTGTTGCAGTGCTCAGCGCGCCGCTGTGGGTGATGACATGATAACAGTTATCGCTTTTGTCGCCCGTGATCCCGATATCTCCGCTGAGTACGGTCGCATTCCGGCGGATATCCCGGTCGGAGCGGTTCATTTCGCCGCCGTAAAATCCGCCATAGAGCTTTACGCCTTCTTTCAAGCTGAAACTGTCTTCCCGGTTATAGCCGGGAGTGTAGGTCCCCGCTGCAATCCAGATCTCGTCGCCGGATTGCGCGGCGGCGATGGCGTCGGACAGGTCGGTATAACTCCCCTGCCAGAAACCGTCGCTCATGTCTTTGTCGACATAAATAACGGCAGCATAGCAATAAACCGATATCACTATGCTCAGGATCGTTATAAAAATTCTTGGTGTTCTCATTAGCATTCCTCTCTCTCAAACGTTGAGAAATTACCCACGAAATCATGATTAACCAAGGTTTTTATCCTGCTAGAACGTTAATTAACTCAGTGATTACTCTATATTAAGAATTCGGCATATTCACGCCTTAATATACTCTCTATTTTCTTTATTTACAAAGAAATACGGCATAAAGACATTCTTAAAAAACCTCTTAAAATTTCCGTTGGAATTCTCCTGTTTTTATATGCAAGTTTCAGGAGGGGGGAAGACCGGTTTTCAACAGAAAGAACAAGCGTGTGAGACAATGAAAAAGATCGTATTGCTGGCAGTCATCTTCCTCTCCTTCCTGACCGTTGCGGCACAGGATATTTCCGTCTTCGTTACCGGGAACAACCGCGGGTCGCTCGTCCCTTGCGGATGCGTCGTTCCCGGCGGCGGCTGGGCGCGGATCGGAGCGGTCCTGGAAAAGGCGGATGCCGCGGCGGTACGGGTCGCCGCCGGCAATCATTTCTTTTCGCACGTACCGACGCCGGGGGACGATCAGATCCTCGACCAGAACAAAGCCCTGCTTCAGGCGGCGCTTTTCTCGGAATATCATTTTGATGTGATCAATGTGGGCGAATACGACCTGTGTTACGGCCTGCGCTTTTTGCAGAATGCCGCATCCGCACGGGATCTGCCCTTTGTTTCCGCCAATGTGCGCGATGCGGACGGATACGCCCCTTTCCCGCCCTACTGTATTGTTTCGCGCAAAGGGATCGATCTGGCGTTCATCGGTATCAGCGAAGCACAAAACGGATTTAATTATTCCGTGGTGGATCCGGTGCCCGTATTGAAGCAACTGCTTCATGGGGGCATCACCGAAGAAGCCGACTTTATCATGCTTCTGGCCGACTCTCCCCCGTCCCGGACCTTAACGGAATTCCTTAAGAGCACACCCGGCATCGATCTGGTGGTTTGTGCAAGGGATCCGCTAACTACCGAGGTTCCGCTCCATTACGGTACGACAGCGCTTGTTCAGCTGGGAAGCCAGGGGAAATATTTGGGCATTTTGGATCTTGAATACGGGGCCAAAAAGGCGAACTGGATGGACATATCCCCCTATGATCGCGTTGTTCGAAAAGCGGAAAAGTCCCTCCCCTATGCCGAGGACAGGAAGGCCGCTGAAAAGCAGCTGAAAAAACAACGGAGGAACCTGTTGAACCTGTCGAAAAAACATCCTGACCGCTATTTATGGAAAATGCTTTTCCTGGACGGGAATATCATGGATGATCCGGCGATAAAAGCACGCGTCACCAAATATGAAACTTACCCCGGCGAATAAATAAAAAAGCCCCCTCAAGGAGGGGGCCCGGTATCTTTACAGGTCAACGACCCTGCTGCTGCGTCCCGTGCCGGTAAAGGCGGCGATCCGGATGGTTTCACCGCTTCTGACGGGTACGGGGTTGGTATATTCCTTCGAATTCGCAAGCGGTTCGGAGCCGTCCGTCGTATAGCGCAGGGTCAATCCCGGAAAACGGATATTCGCTTTGAGCACGCCGTCCTCGATGACGGCTCCCGGCAAGGGAATGCGGTACTTCACGCCCAGGCGGTCAAGCCGCGGGAGCTCGAATTGCCCGATCCGGTTCACAAAAATATTCCAATCGCTTTCCCGCGCCGCGACCCGCGCTTCTTTGTCCTCAATGCGGGCCCATTCGGGCTGAGGGCTCCAGGCGCGTTCCGCCAGTCCGAACACTTTGGGGAACGTCTTGTATTCCACGTCCTCCCAGGTGCGCAGGTTCTCGCTCCAGAGGGCGCTTGAAAGTCCGAGAATATTGCGTTTCCCGGTCTCGGTCAAGGCTTCCTTGCCGTCAAAAAGCGCGGGGAGGACCGGATCGCCCAAAAGGGTCTTTTCGGCGCATTTCGTGATGTCCAAAGGCGTAAATTCCCATGCGCTCCGCGTATCGCTATACCCGCCCCAGTAAAGCCCGGGTTCGTCGGGATCGCGGTTGTAGGCAAAGTCAAAGTAAAAATTCGTTGCATTCAGCATGACAATGGGAAATCCCGTATTCGCGATGCGGTAGCCGAGATCTTCGGCTCCCCATCCCCAGACATTGTTCCAGATATAGGCGACGATCCCTTCGTTCACCAGCGAAGGATCGGGCTCGCGATGCCCGTCCTCGTTCATGCAGGCCACTTCTTCCCAGCCGGCGGTATGGATCGCGTGTTTTTTCAGCAAGGCGCTCACCCGGCGTGTAAAATATTTATGAAGTTCGCCGGGCGAACGATAGGTATCCTGACTTTCGAGAAAAGCCCTGCATACGGGTGAATGCGTGAAAGCGCCCCGCGGGACCTCGTCTCCTCCGATATGCAGCGTGGTCAGGGGCGCATCGGCCGCCTTGTACAGGGTAACTAGCTCTTCGATCACGAGATCGACGAAACGATAGGTCGATTCCATGCAGGGATTTGCGGTATTGTCGTTGAAACGCTGGGCGGAGCTGAAACGTGAGGTGTCCTGAAAATCGGTCAGCAGGTACATGTTCGCGGAATCCGGTTTCCCGGCATCCATATAACGGTAATAACGGCTTTCCATCGCCTTGATCGCGGAACGGATATGTCCCGGCATGTCGATCTCGGGGATCACCTCGATATGACGGCTGTTCGCGAACTGCAGGATCTCAATGAAATCTTCGCGCGTGTAGTAGCCGCTCCCGTTCCCTGAGTTCGGGTCCGCAAAGGGACCCGATCCCAGCGCCGGCTGAAGATGATCGCGTTCGTCTTTTGTGTGGCCCCGGAACGCGCCGAGCTGCGTCAGTTCCGGCAAGGCTTTGATCTCCACGCGCCATCCTTCATCGTCCGTGATATGAAAATGGAGTTTGTTGAGCTTGTAGGTCGCCATCAGGTCCAGGAAGCGCAGAACCTTCGCCTTTGGATGGAAACTCCGGGACACGTCAAGGTGCATGCCGCGATAGGGAAAACGGGGAGCATCCTCCACCCTCACCCGCGGAAGGACGACCGTCCCTACGGGGGCCGTCGCCGCGGACGCCGGCATTAGGGAAAGGAGGCTCTGGATCCCGTAGAAGACCCCCGCCGCATCCGCTCCGTAGATCTGTACGCCGCTGTCAGGATCAACATTCAGCAGGTAGGATTCGGGATCGCCCTCCCGGAGGTTCAGAATAATGCGGGTATGGTTGTAATTCCCGAAATCGGGGCTGCGGAACTTGTATTTCAGGATCTTTTCGCCAAAGATATGCTGAAGACGTTCCTGTAGGTAGGCGGCCTCATTGCCCAGGCTTGTGTAGTAGAATATGTCAATATTTTCGCTGAGCGTCACATCCCCGCTTTTCCGGACCAGGGACAGCGGCGTGGGGAAAACCGGTGAAAGACCGGCGGGGTCCAGCGTCTGCAGTCCTTCATTTTCCTTATAGCGCAGTTCTGCTGTCTGGGCAGGCAAATGGTCGGCCTCCGAACGCCGCAATGCAGCGTCGGACGGGAAAGGCAGCACCGTGGTTTCGCCTGCCGGCAGAAGGATATCTTTCCGCAGCAGGCGCTTGATGACAAAATAGCCGCCGCTGGGCGCATCGGTCAGGTTCAGCGCATAGTGCGTCCCGATCAGGGGGAAGGTGACGCTTTCACCCGGCTTGAGGCCCGGGAATTTCTCCGTCGGAAGAATACGGTTGTAGTCACCGTTCAGGGTTCTTGATACGACGATATCGTTTTCCTGATCCGCCACGAGGGAGCGGAACCAGCTGAAATAGAATTCCCAGTTCCTGTGCGTCAGGGTGTACTTCGAGTTGTTGGTAAAGGTCAGCTCGCCTTTATGCTGACTTCCCGTTTTGTACTGGTTTTGCACCAATTGCCAGGAAACCCCGATCGTGCCGCGATCCTTGCTACAGGACATCACGGTGACCGCCAGGGCAAGCAGGATAAAGAAGAATTTCTGTATTTTCATGCATTTCCCTTTCCTCATGAGTAAATATAATTTTTATTTAATACCAGGAATCAAATCGCTTCCTGATGATTTTTTCCTGATCCCGGACAGCCTGCTGTCCCGCCGCCACCAGTTCCTGCACATGGTCAAAGTCAAAATTAAATGCACCCCGGTAAGCGGTCAGGGATACGGTAGCCCCGGGTCCTTTGTGCAGATGATGGATCGAGCAGGTCAGGGCGCGGAAGAGCACATCGTAACCGTTCCGGATATTTGTCTTCAGGACCGGGCGCAGGGGGACCACATCTACGGACATGATTTTTCTGTAACCCATTTCCCGGGCAATGTGCACCGGGAGGTTGTCCGCGAAGGCGCCGTCGATAAAGAGGCTCTCCCCTATCTCGTAGGGTTCGATAAAGGGCGGCACCGCCATGGAGCAGCGGATCGCTTCCGCCAGATTCCCTTTTGTGAACACTTTTTCTTTACCGCTGATCATATCCACGGCGTTGCAGGCAAAGGGGATCTTTGCCGATTCGATCGTGCAGTCGCCCGTGACATCACGCAGCCGCTGCAGCATTTTTTCTCCGGACTCGGCCCCCCGGTGATGGCGCAGGTGATATAAGGTCTCGCCCGCCTGCAGGGCTTTCACGACCGGTCCTTCGCCCCACTTCAGCGTCTGAAGGGACACATTGTCCTTCAGGGAAAATTCGTTTTCCAGATAGTCCTCGATCCAGGCGGCGGATCTTCCGCAGGCATACACGCCCCCGACAACCGCACCCATGGAGGTCCCCACGATCAGCGAC